>NZ_JBYTBK010000022.1:0-89637 GCF_058789115.1 Pseudomonas sp. FW300-N1A1
CCCTGATGAAAAACCAGAGCGAATACCACCCAAACTCAGTTATTGGAGCTTCCCCTCAAACATAGAATCTCCCACAGAGGTTCACGATCGTTCCCGCAGAGGTTGCGTACACTCAGGCCAGCAGTGCCTTCAGGTCGTGGTACAAGGCCTCGGGGATCTGCACCCCTTCCACCAGGCTGCGCGCTCGCGCTTCGTAGCGTCGTTGCGACGGCAAGCGCGCGCCCTGCCCCTGGATACTCTCGAACAGGACTTCGGCCCGGGCCAGGTGGTGTTCGGTGGCCTCGCCGAGAAAGCGCCGCGGGTCGAGGGCGATGATCAGCTCGCCATGGTACGGCGACGACTTGCTGTCGGCGTCATAGGCCAGCGATTCGGCGCTGGTCAGGTCACCGATCAATGGCCCGGCGATCAATTCCACCATCGCCGCCAGCGCCGAACCCTTGTGCCCACCGAACGTGAGCATCGCGCCCGTATCCAGCACCACGTTGGCATCGGTGCTCGACCGTCCCTGGGCATCCACGCCCCAGCCCTCGGGAATCGCCTTGCCGGCACGCCGGTGCAACTCGATGTCGCCCCGGGCAATGGCACTGGTGGCGAAGTCGAAGACAAAGGGGTCCTGGCCCGTACGGGGCCAGCCAAAGGCAATCGGGTTGGTGCCGAACACCGGCTGGTTGCCACCGGCCGGCGCGACCCAGGCATGGCTGGGATTGCAGGCCAGGGCCACCAGGCCGGCGGCGGTCAACTGCTCGATCTCCACCCACAAGGCGGAAAAATGCACGCACCGATTGATCGCCAGGGCGGCAATCCCGTTGGCCCGGGTTTTCTCCTGCAGCAAGGGCAAGCCGGCCTGGTACGCCAACTGGGAAAACCCGCCGGCGGCATCCACCCGCACGATCGACGGCGCCTGGTCGATGACCTGGGGCTGGGCATCGGCCACCACCTTGCCGGCTCGCAGGGAATTCACGCAGCCCAGGACCCGGTACAAGCCATGGGAGGCGCAGCCATCGCGCTCACCGGCGATCACCGTGGCGGCCACCGCCTGGGCATGGGCCGCGTTGAAACCATTGTGCAGCAGGATCGACTCGGCCAGCGCGCGGGCCTCGATCAGGGTCAGTCGGATCATAATCAACTCCTTGGACAGACCGTCCAGACTGGCCCATTGCAGGGTGCGAGGCTTGATCGCTTTAGACAGGGTCGATGACGAATTCAGCACAGCTGCCGTTGTTTGGCAGCCGTGCTCAGACCAGTAGGTCGACCGTCTGCAGCATCCGCCGATACGGCGACTGTGCCTGGCCCATCTCAAAGTGAATGACGTCGATCAGGCACTCCAGGAACCGCTCGGCCGCCGGGCGCAGGGGTTGGCCGCTGCGGCTGATGGCCCCCACCGAGGCACTGCCGACCGGCTCGCGCAACGGCAAGGCGCACAAGCCCTCGCGCTGCGCGCAAATCTCCACCAACGGCCAGGGGAAGATGCTCAACATGTCGGTCTCGCGCAGCAGGCTCAACAGCATCGACAGCGAGTGGGCAAAATGCACATGCCCCTGGCGGGTGATCGTTTCGTCCTGCTGTGAGGCCAGGATCCAGTCGGCCGCGTCCAGCTCCGCCATGGCGTGACAGTCCGACAGCGGATGTTGCTGACGGGCCACCACCGCACAATCGGCGGTGAACAAGGGTTGGCAGGTGAGGTCCGCGCTACGGCTATGGGTATCCAGCCGCCCGACGAACAGATCGATGCTGCCTTCGCGCAGCCGCGGGCAGGCCACGGACGAAAGCCCTTCATGCAGTTCCAGTTGCACCTGGGGAAAGCGCTGGCGAAAACACACCACGGCCTTGGGCATCAACGTCATCGCCAACCACGGCGTCACCGCGACCGCCAGGCGCCCGGTGAGCTCGCCGTTACCGTCAGCCAGCACCTGGCGGGCGCTGACCATCTGCGCCACCAGCAAGCGGGCCTCGACCAACAATTTCTTGCCGACTTCGGTAAACACGATCCCGGAGGTGTGGCGGATCAGCAATTGCGTGGCGGTGTCGGCCTCGAGTTTCTGCAGGGCCTTGGTGACCGCGGCCGGTGAGGTGTCGAGCCGCCTGGCCGCGCCGCGAATACTGCCCGCATCGGCCACGGCCACCAGGGCGTTGAGTTGATAGAACTTCATAGTGTCCGCCACTGTTAACCCTGGGTTGCCTTGTTGACTTTCGGATGTCTATGGGCCGCTCACGTGGCCCTCTAAGCTCGGACCACAGAGCCCGGGCCTTGCACCGCTGCCAGGGACCGTAGCAGAAAACGCCCGCAAGGTTCGCCCAAACGCAGGCTGTCGTGAACCCTGGCACAGGTTGCGGAGCTGGCGACAGTCGGGTTTGACTTCCCGATCATCAAGGAAAACGCTGCCCATGTCCGAGTCCATCACGCTGCTGCAAGAGATCGAGCACGAAATGCGCGAACTGCGCCACCGGATCCATGCCAACCCCGAACTGGGCTATCAGGAGGTCGAGACCAGCCAACTGGTCGCCGACCGCCTGCTCAAGTGGGGTTATCAGGTGACCCGTGGCCTGGCTGAAACTGCCGTCATCGGCACCCTGAAAAAAGGCACCGGTACCCGGGTGATCGGTATCCGGGCGGACATGGACGCGCTGCCCATCCTGGAGAAAACCGGCCTGCCCTACGCCAGCCGGATACCGGGAAAAATGCACGCCTGTGGCCACGACGGGCACACGGTCATGCTGCTCGCCGCCGCCTACGCCCTGGCCCACGACCACCCGTTCGATGGCACCGTGCACCTGATTTTCCAGCCGGCCGAGGAAGGCCTGGCCGGCGCCCGCAGAATGATCCAGGAAGGCGTGCTGCAACAGTTCCCCTGCGATGCGGTGTTCGCCGCGCACAACATGCCGGGCTACCCCACCGGCAAACTTGGGTTCCGCGCCGGGCCGTTCATGGCCTCCGCCGACCAGGTCAATGTCACGATCCACGGCAAGGGCGGCCATGGCGCCATGCCCCACCTGACCGTCGACCCGGTGGTGGTCTGCGCCAGCATCATCATGGCCTTGCAGACCATCGTCTCGCGCAACGTGTCGCCGCAGGAAATGAGCGTGATCACGGTCGGGGCGGTCAACGCCGGCAAGGCTTCCAACGTGATTGCGGACAGCGCCCACATGCTGATCTCGGTGCGGGCACTGGACAATACGGTCAGGGACCGCCTGGAGCGCCAGATCAAGCAACTGATTCACGCCCAGGCCCAGGCATTCGGCGCAACCGCCGAAATTGACTACAGTGCCGACTACCCGTTGCTGATCAACGATGCGCACATGACCCGGTTCGCCAGCCAGGTGGCCACCGACTGGCTGGGCCCGGACGAGGTCATGAACGACATCGCGCCCTTCAACGGCAGTGAGGATTTCGCCTATTTCCTGCAGCAATGCCCGGGCTGCTACCTGATTATCGGCAACGGCGACGGTGAGAAGAGCTGTATGGCCCACGACCCTCGCTATGACTTCAACGACGAGATCCTGCTGCGCGGCGCTGGCTTCTGGGTCAAGTTGACCGAGGCCTTTTTACCGCTCAAGCCTTGAACCAAGACCTGCCAAACCGAGAAAACCCATAATAAATGAGGTCATCATGCAGCCACGTAAACTCCGCTCTACCTTGATGTTGCTCGGGTTGATCTTCGCCCCGCTGTCCCAGGCGCAACCGGTGATCAAGTTCGGCGTCGACCCCAGCTACCCGCCTTTCGAACAGAAGCAGCCCGACGGCTCGCTGAGCGGTTTTGATATCGATCTGGGCAATGCCCTGTGCGCCGAGTTGCAGGTCAAGTGCGTCTGGGTCGAACAGACCTTCGACGGTATGATCCCGGGGTTGAAGGCGAAGAAATTCGACGCCATCCTGTCGGCCTTCAGCGCCACCGCGGCGCGGCGCCAGCAGGTCGATTTCAGCGACCGGATCTACACCGCCCCGTCCTCGCTCGTCGCCCGCAAGGACAGCGGCCTGCTGCCCACGGCCGAGTCCCTCAAGGGCAAGTCGGTGGGGGTGGTCCAGGGCACGCTGCATGAAAGCTTCGCCCGCTCGCACTGGGGCAACCAGGGGGTCAGCATCCTGACCTACCAGACCCAAGACCAAGTGTTTTCCGACCTGATCAATGGGCGCCTGGATGCCACGTTCCAGGCCTCGGTGCAAGCCGATGTCGGGCTGCTGCAAAAGCCCCAGGGCCAGGCCTTCGCCTTTGCAGGCGAGCCCATCACCGATAAGAGCATCATCGGCGACGGGGTGGCCATCGGTGTGCGTAAAAACGAGCCCGAACTCAAGGCGCAGTTGAACACGGCCCTGGCCAGCATTCGCCAGTCCGGCGAGTACGACCAGATCGCGAAGAAGTACTTCAACTTCGACATTTACGGTGAGTGAGGCCACGCCATGAACGACATGATCCCATTCGGTGAGTCCGGTTTTGCCTGCCCCATGAGCGATGAGGCCGTGCGTGCCTTTCAGGCCCATGGCGCGGTGTGCATCCGTAACGCGTTCACCCCACAGCAAATCAGCGAGTTGACCCAGGGTATCGAACGCAACCTTGCCCGCCCCAGCCCCCGCGCCAAAGTGGCCAGCAGTGCCTCGGACCCGGGCTGGTTTTTCGAGGATTTCTGCAACTGGCAGGAGAATGCGCACTACCGCGACTTCATCTTCAACTCTGCCATCGCCCCCATCGCCGCCGCGTTGTTGAACAGCCAACAGGTGCGCCTGCACCACGACCACTTGCTGGTCAAGGAACCCAATACCCGCCAGCGCACGCCCTGGCACCAGGACCAGCCCTACTACAACATCAGCGGCTCGGACACCGTCAGCTTCTGGATCCCCGTCGACCCGGTGTCCAGGGAGTCGACCCTGGAGTTCATCGCCGGCTCGCACAAGGGCCCCTGGCTGATGCCCCGCACCTTCATGGACAGCCAGGCCAAATGGTTTGCCGAGGGCACCCTGGACGAACTGCCGGACATCGAGAACCACCGCCAGGACTATCCCATCCTCGGCTGGGCACTGGAACCGGGGGACATGGTGTGCTTCAACATGCTGACCTTGCACGCCTCCGCAGGCGTCGGCGGGCAACACCGCCGTCGCGCGTTTTCGGTGCGAGTCATCGGCGACGACGTCAGGCATGCGCCCAGGGCCTGGGCCACTTCCCCCGACTTTCCCGGGCTGCAGGAAAGCCTGGCGCCGGGCGAACCCATGGAGCATGCATTGTTTCCGACGCTGTCGCAGCGTGGAGTCTGAGCGCCGGTGCACGCTAACCGAAGGCTATGCCCGGTTCAGTACAAGAAGTGCCCTGCGACAGAAACGGCAGCACATGCCCGACGAACGCCTCATGCGCTTCCTCCATGATGAAGTGGCCGCACCCAGGCACGATGGCGCCCCTGAGATCCAGGGCGTTGCCCTTCATCGTCATCAACGGTGCATCGTTGGTCGCGTGTTCAGCACCAATGGCCAGGACGGGCATTTCCAGGGGCTTGCCCGCCCGCCGCTGGTTCTGGGCGATGGTTTCGGGAATCGCCCGGTAATAGGCAAAACCGCCTCGTAGCCCACCCGGTGCCGAGTACGCATTGACGTAGCTCTGCACCGCCACCCGGTCCTGGCGCACCGACCATTTTTCAAACATGTACGCCAGGTACCGGGCTTCCCGCCCGGTAATCAGCACCTCGGGCAGATCCTGCAGTTGGTTGAACATGAAGTGCCAGACAAAGATGTTCTGCTCGGCGGGCACAAAGATCGAGGGGGCCGGCGCCAGTCCCGGGATAACGGCCTCCGTCAGCACCAGCTTCTCCACGGCCTGGGGGAAATCACTCGCCAGTGCATACGCCACCCACATGCCGACGTCGTGGCCCACCACGGCGTAATGGTCGTGGCCCAGGCTGTGCATCAGGCCGTGCAAGCGACTGGCTGTCGTCCCGGTGTCATAACCCTGCGCCGGCTTGTCGGACAGGCCCATCCCCGGCAAGTCGACCGCGATGGCCTGATAGCCCTGTTCGGCCAGCGCTTTCATCACATGCCGCCAGGTCAACCAGGTTTGTGGCCAGCCCGGGATCAACAGCACAGGCGCCCCTCGTCCCTCGGTGACATAGTGAATGCGAATGCCGTCCACGTGCCCATAGCCATGGGTGTATTCACGGCCGGCGAAGGCCTGTTGTTCGAAGTAGTCCATGTCATGCCTGTCCTTGAGGTGATGGGGATGTAAAGCCGAGCATGCTGTTGATCTGCGCCTGATCGACCGGTGCACCCGCGAAGTCGTCGAACACCTTGTCCGTCACCCGGATGATGTGTTCATTGATAAAGGCCACGCCCTCCCTGGCACCGTCCTGCTGGTCCTTGAGGCAGCACTCCCACTCCAGCGTCGCCCAGCCGGCATAGTCATGCAGTGCGAGCCTGGAAAAGATGCCCTTGAAGTCGACCTGGCCATCCCCCAGCGAACGGAACCGCCCGGCGCGGTCGGCCCAAGACTGATAACCGCCGTAGATGCCTTGCCGGCCCGTTGGGTTGAACTCCGCATCCTTGACGTGAAACATGCGAATGAAATCGCGGTAGATATCCAGGTAGTCCAGGTAATCGAGTTGCTGCAGCACAAAGTGACTGGGGTCGAAGAGGATCTTGCAGCGCTCATGATTGCCAACCCGCTGAAGAAACCTCTCGAAGGTCACGCCGTCATGCAGGTCTTCGCCGGGATGGATCTCGTAGCACAGGTTCACGCCCTGCTCGTCACACGCGTTGAGGATGGGCAGCCAGCGCCTGGCAAGCTCGTCGAAGGCCGAGTCGATCAGGCCCTCGGGGCGTTGCGGGAATGGAAACAGGTAAGGCCAGGCGAAGGAGCCGGAAAACGTCCCCATGTCCGTGAGCCCAAGCCGGCGCGAGGCCTTGGCGGACAGTTGCAAACGTTCAAGGGCCCATTGGGTTTTGCCTGGCGCATTGCCTTTGAGCGAGGGCGGTGCGAAGCCGTCGCACAGGCTGTCATAGGCCGGGTGCACCGCCACCAGTTGACCGAACAAGTGCGTGGTCAGCTCGCTGATCACCAGGCCGTGCTCCGCCAGGGTGCCGCGAATCTCATCGCAGTAGTCCTGGCTGTGTGCCGCCAGGCCGACATCGAACAATCGCTCATCCCAGGCCGGTATCTGCAGGGCCTTGAACCCGGTCTCCGCCGCCCACGCCGCAATGGACGACAAGCTGTCAAACGGGGCGCTCACGTCACTGAATTGAGCCAGATGCAGACTCGGTCCTTTGAGGGTTTTCATCATTCACTCCATTTTTTGTCGATCGACAAAGAATAGAGAGCACTTCCGCCCCCCGTCAACATCGCGGCTTGATTTTTTTGTCGATCAACCAATAATAGCCGGCAACCCCCTCCTCCATTTGCCCGAGAGATGCACCCCATGGCTGGCAGACCCCGCGAGTTCGACCGCGACCAGGCCTTGCGCAAGGCACGTGATGTGTTTTGGCAACGCGGATTCGAAAGCACCTCCATGTCCGACCTGGTCGAGGCACTGGGTATCGCGTCGGCCCGTATCTACGCCGCGTTCGGTTCCAAGGAGGCGCTCTTCCGGGAGGCCATCGAACTGTACGAGTCCGGCGACGGGGCCTTTGCCGATGCGGCCCTGAACGAGGAACCCAGTGCCCGGACGGCCATCGCACGCATGCTCGGGGAGGCGGTCGAGTTGTATACCCAGCCCGACCGGCCACAAGGTTGCATGGTGGTGTCGTCCGCCACCAACTGCTCGCTCGACAATGACGGCATCAGGGAATGGCTGGCCGAACACCGCCGCAGCCGAACCCGATCGATCATCGAGCGCCTGGAGCAAGCCGTGGACTCCGGCGAACTGCCCGGGCACACGGATGTGAGGTCCCTGGGCGATTGCTACGCGACGATCCTTCACGGACTCTCGGTCCAGGCCCGGGACGGCATAGGTCGCTCACGCCTGTTGGCGACGATCCCCCTGGCCATGTCGGCCTTTGATGCAGCCGCCCGCGACCGCGCGTAGCTGTGCAGCCATGAAGTCGCACGGGTTGACGCTATAAGTCCCGCGACATCAGCCACTGCTCTTTGCCCCATGCCTCGAATCGCTCCATGACTTTCCAGCCGCGCCTGGCGTAATAGTCACGTTGGTCGTGGGTATGCAAATACAGGGTCGGGATGCCGGTTTCCCTGGCGTGGTCGCAGATACCTTCGATCAACTGCGCTGCGAGCCCTTTCCCTCGGGCTTGAGGGGTGATGAATACACAGGCCAGCCACGGGCCCAACTCCGGCCGGTCAGGCAGATCGTCGCTGGCAAGGGCAGCGCCACCCAGCAGTTGCCCTCGGTCCAGGACGATCAACGACTTCCAGCTGCCGTCACGCTGCCCATCAGCGAACTCACGTTGCCAATCGGAAAGAGACTGCTGTGCATACTCGTAGCTGAATTGCCGATACAGCCATTCGGCCATCGTGGCGCACTGATCCATGTGTTGGTCGAGCCAGTCCATGTGCAACATGTGAAGCGCTCCTTTTGTCTGTGTCTGTATTACACGATGCAGGGCCATCGGGTACATCCAGGAAGGCCCCCCGCTGGCGCTGCAGACTAGGTGAAAATGCTGGGGGTTGCCTGAGCTTCTTGAGCCGGCGTCGACCGGAGCCGGCCAGGCCTGGCGGAACACAACACGGCGTCAACGACAGCTGCCTGCCAGGCAAAACGACTGCTAGGCTTTCCGTTAGCCCTGAGCGCATGCCGCTTTCCCTGCCGACCCAGGGCTGTCGGCAGGTGCCAGTCGTTTTCTGGTGTGCGTCGGCAACCTCAGGCAGTTGGCGGTTCGTTGATAAATATCAGAGGGGCGCTACCGGTGCTCCAGTACCCTTTCGCGGGCCATCGCCACCGGCGGCTGGCATCAACGATGCGTGCGAAACGGATTCGAACCATCAGAACAACCAGCCACTGCCAGCCATTTCCCATGACCGGCGCCGCTTGCGAGGTAAGTCAATGCTCTACTGGATGCTGCTCTTCATCCCCGGTGCCATTCTTCTGGAGTTCCTGGCGCCGCAGCAGCACCTGCTGATCTTCCTGACCGCCGCGCTGGCCATCGTGCCGCTGGCCGGCTGGCTGGGCCGGGCCACCGAGCAACTGGCGGAGCGCTCCGGCGAGGGCGTGGGCGGACTGCTCAATGCCACGTTCGGCAACGCCACCGAACTGATCATCGCTCTCAGCGCACTGCGCGCCGGTTTGCACGACGTGGTGCAAGCCTCCATCGTCGGCTCCATCATCGGCAATATCCTGCTGGTGCTGGGCGCTGCCATGCTCGCCGGGGGGCTGGGGCACAAGGAGCAGCACTTCAATGCCTCCGCCGCCCGCTCCCAGGCCACCTTGCTGACCCTGGCAACCATTGCCCTGATCCTCAGTTCAGTAGTGGCCTCCCGTGTCCCTAGCGCGCCGCAGGTGTTAAGCCTGTACATCTCCCTGGTCCTGTTGCTGGTGTACGGGCTGTTCCTGGTGTACTCGCTGGTGACCCACAAAAGCCTGTTTGCCGGGGAACCGGTGGTGCGCGATGCGAGCATGCCGCCCCTCTGGTCGATGAAAAAAGCGTTGCTGGTACTGGCGGCAGCTACCCTGATGATCGCCTGGATCAGTGAAATCCTGGTGGCCGCCATCGAGCCGAGCGCCCATCAACTGGGGCTGAGCAACCTGTTCGTCGGGGTGTTCATTGTCGCGATACTCGGCAATGCGGCCGAGCATTTCTCCGCGATTTCCGCCGCCCGAAAAAATCGCATGGACCTCGCACTTTCGATCTCCATCGGCTCCAGCATTCAGGTCGCCCTGTTCGTCGCCCCCGTCCTGGTCCTGGCCAGCTATGCTATCGGTGCAACGCCCATGGACCTGGCCTTCCCCGGAGGCCTGGTGCTCAGCGTGCTGCTGGCCGTGCTGATTACCGGCCAGGTGGCGGCCGACGGGCGATCGGACTGGCTCAAAGGCGTACAGTTACTGGCGGTGTACCTGATCCTCGGCCTGGCCTATTTCTTCATACCAGAGGCTGTGAGCGCCTGAACCCTATCGACCCAAGGAAAACGTCGCCATGAGCGAAGTCCAGCCCTCCGAACCCGGGCCAGCAACGCCCCCTCAGAACCGTGGCCTGTCCGGCTGGCAACGCTGGCTGCCAGGGCTGCAATTGTTGCGCAGCTACCAGCCCGCCTGGCTGCCGAAGGACCTGATTGCCGGCCTGGTGCTGACCACCATGCTGATCCCGGTGGGCATCGCCTATGCCGAGGCCTCGGGAGTGCCGGGCATCTACGGCCTGTACGCCACGATCATTCCGCTGCTGACCTATGCCCTGTTCGGCCCCAGCCGCATCCTGGTACTGGGCCCCGACTCGGCGCTGGCGGCCATCATCATCGCCGTGGTCCTGCCGCTGTCCGCTGGCGATCCCATGCGCGCCATCGCGCTGGCCAGCGCCATGGCCCTGGTGTCGGGCCTGGTCTGCGTCGGTGCCGGGCTGCTGCGCCTGGGGTTCATCACCGAATTGCTGTCCAAGCCAATCCGCTATGGCTACATGAACGGCATCGCCTTCACCGTGCTGATCAGCCAGACGCCCAAGCTGTTCGGCATCTCCATCGACAGCAGCGGCCCGCTGCGCGACATCCTGGCCCTGAGCAAGGCCCTGCTTGAAGGTCAGGCCAACTGGACAGCCTTCGCCATTGGCATCGGCACGCTGGCGGTCATCCTCGGGCTCGCGCGCTTTGACCGCGTGCCCGGCATCCTCATCGCGGTGGTCGCCGCCACCCTGGTGGTCGGCGGCCTTAACCTGGACGCGGCCTATGGCCTCAAGGTGCTGGGTCCCCTGCCCGAGGGCCTGCCGGGTTTCAGCCTGCCCTGGCTGACACTGACCGACCTGAGCACCGTACTCATAGGCGGTTTCGCCGTGGCGCTGGTGTCCTTCGCCGACACCAGCGTGCTGTCGCGCACCTACGCCGCCCGGACCCGCACCCACGTCGACCCGAATCAGGAAATGATCGGCCTGGGCGCTGCCAACCTGGCTGCGGGACTGTTCCAGGGCTTTCCCATCAGCAGCAGCTCCTCGCGCACCCCGGTGGCCGAGGCGGCCGGTTCCAAGACCCAGCTCACCGGCGTGTTCGGCGCCGTGGGTGTGTCGCTGTTGTTGCTGTTCGGCCCCAACCTGCTGCAGCACCTGCCCAACAGCGCCCTGGCCGCGGTAGTGATCGCCGCCGCCATCGGCCTCTTCGAGTTCAAGGACCTGCGGCGCATCTACCGCATTCAGCGCTGGGAATTCTGGCTGTCGGTCACCTGCTTCGTCGGCGTCGCCGTGCTCGGCGCGGTACCCGGCATCGGCCTGGCGGTGGTGGTGGCGGTGATCGAATTCCTCTGGGATGGCTGGCGCCCGCATTTCGCCGTGCTTGGCCGCGTCGACGGGATTCGCGGTTATCACGACATCTCGCGCTACCCCCACGCCCGCCGTGCCCCGGGCCTGGTGTTGTTCCGCTGGGACGCACCGCTGTTCTTCGCCAATGCCGAACTGTTCCAGAACTGCGTGATGGAAGCCGTCGCCCAGTCCCCGACACCGGCGCGCCGGGTGGTGGTGGCTGCCGAACCGGTCACCAGCGTGGACGTGACCTCGGCGGACATGCTCGTGGAGCTTGAACAAGCCCTGCGCGCCATGGGCGTCGAACTGCGATTTGCCGAAATGAAAGATCCGGTCAAGGACAAGCTGCTACGCCTTGAAGTACTGGAGCGGATCGGCAGCGAGGTGTTCCACCCGACGGTGGGCGCGGCGGTGGACGCGTACCTGGATGAGCATGAGGTGGATTGGACGCCTTGAGCATGGTTGGAGGGGCAGGCCAAGGACTGCCTTACGAACGCCTGCGTGAATCAACTTCGCAAAAGGCCGGCCTTGCGCAACAGACGCATTCATCCGGATTCAGTTACACCCTGTCCTGGCACAGGATTCTCGATTGCCGACGACGGCAACTACTGTTGTAGTTTCTTGATAGCGTTGGATATCGATTCACTACGCTGTTGCTGCCAGGCTTCAACGGGATCGGGCTCTCCATTACCGCAAAGGCGCGCATACGTCCGTTGGCTCTCCTCCTGCACGATGATTTTCAAAACCACAGCTGCGGGTGAAAGCGCTTCTCCTCTACGACTGACGATGCCATAGGCCGTTCTTTCATCAAGCAGATCCCTGGGTATCGGCAAGATGGCAACTCGACCCGCACTGACATGATCGGCAAGAACATCCCAAGGGGCCAATCCGAGCACGTCGCTTTCACGAACCAATTGATACAGAGCTTCGAAATTGTCGCACTCGAAGCTGACCGGAGGGACGCGTGCGTTCAATCGCTCTACGTCCAGCGTTTTACAGGCGGGAAGTCTGGTACAGGCCAAGGGATAGTGACCGATTTGTTCCGGGGATAAGGTAACGCATTCCAGGAGGGGGTGGTGAGGCTGGCAAAAAACCATGACCGGAAAATTGTACAACTCCTCAACCTGCAGCAAAGGATCATCAAGTACCTTTCGGACATCAGCGACATATATTTCAATATTGTGGCCCAATAACTGCTCGCGAAGATTCATCCAGTTATCAATGATCAATAAGGTCCGAACTCTAGGGTGACGGGTGATCAGCAGTGCCAGCGCCCGAGGCACCAAAACTGCTGAAGGGATGGGACCACCGCCAACAAGTAACTCGCCGGACTCAAGATTATCCAGTTGATCAACTGCGTTTTTCAGTCCTTTGCTTGCAATCAATAGCGTACGCGCATGCTCCAGGACCAAGTGACCATGAGCAGTGAGACTGGCGCCCCGGGATGAGCGATCCAGCAGTTGACAGTTAAGCGTTCTCTCCAATGCCTGCAAACTACGTGACAAGGCCGGCTGAGTAAGATTCACTGCCTCGGCGGCACGGGCAAAATTACCATTCTCCGCGATAGCAACAAAGTGTCGTAGTTGTCGAAGATCGTGCATTTCTATGCTTCCGTCATGTCATGGCTCGGGAATGATAGAAGGAAGCATCTTGTGCATGGTGTAAGCCTGCACATCAAGTGCTTACCCTATTTTTAGTATTATTTAATTATGCTTTCCGACCAAACACACAGTTTTAACTCACAACCCGCCTGGACTATAAACCAGCATCATGACTCACACTTGAGTTCAAGCACCTCCGCACCTTGCAGGAACAGGTAGTTTTTAACACAAGCGCCCAATGCAAATCCACACTCGACAGCCTCAAAAATATATCGCGCCCGTTACATTGGAGACCCAGAAACCACCTAACAGATCTTGAGTATTTCCTGAGAATTATTGATTATTGTAAAAAGCATCTGAATAGAACTGCCCTGCCGGTAGGTTACATTGGGTTGTGAACAGGTTAAAAGCATCCTGTATCATATCCGGCGATCCGCAGGCATACACATCAAAATCCCTCAGACAGTCAATTCCATCCATTACACAATTCTGAACGTAGCCCACCATACCCTCCCAGTCATCCCACCGAGAGGGACTGGACAATACGGGTTTGAAATGGAGACTCTTATAATCGTTTATGAGACTCGCAATTGACTCCAGGAAATACAAGTCCTCATAAGATCGTCCACCCCAGTAAAAATGGATTACCCGGCCGCTATCGATAGTGCCAGATGCGAGCATTGACAGGATGGGCGAAAACCCGGTTCCCGTTGCGATAAAAAGGAGATTTCGTTCTGATGCATCATCCAGTTTGAAATCCCCGTATGGGCCTCTGATCCAGAGCACATCATTCAGCTGAATTGAATGTTTTAGACGCTCGGAGAAAACCCCACCCCGCCGATAGCGAACATGCAACTCAACAACGCCATCCTTATGGGGTATGTTGGCAATGGAATAGGCACGGAACAGGCCATCGCCCACTTCAACCTCTATATATTGCCCTGGGTTGGCAACGATCATAGTGTGCACTGACAACTTCAATCGCAGAATGAACACCGAGCCTTTTTCTTCCTTATGGACGACAAGCACCCCCTCCTTCCTACGCGACACCCTGGCCACCCCAGTTCCTTGACTGTTGGTTGCGCAGACAATATCACTCGTGGCTATGGCGCAGCAGGGTAAAAAATAGTTCCCTGCAACTTCATCTTCCGTCAGACAGACTGTTGACCCTGAGCGATACTCTACACCCCCTGATATTAATTTTAGCTTACAGACTCTACAGACCCCCTTCACACAGCCCTGTTGCAGGTTTATGTTTTGACGCTTGGCCGACTCCAGTATGGTCTCGTGTTCGTTTGCGGAGAAAGTAACCTCATCAGACTGCAAAAATACATTATAAACCATAACTTCACCTTGCTTGAGTGCGCAGCCTTCCGGAGATTATGAAAACCCCTTACCTACCTCAACAAAAGCTGACAAACAATCTCCCTCCAGGTCGACACTGCGAGTGTCGACCTGGAAGTGAGCGCCTCCTACATCTCGATAAAAACTTCAGAAGCTTTATTCAAGTCGCGCACTGGACATGACCTGCCTTCAACTGACCTATATAGCTTTTGGCTGACATTACAAAATCATCTGGTGAGTAACCGCCGCCCGACTCCTCAACAATAAAGTTCCCTTGATACCCCTCACCCCTCATGAAGTCGAGAACCTGATGGTAATCGAAGTTTCCTTTTTGCAGAGGAAGGTGAACATGCTCACCATTACAAACATCATTAAAGTGAGCATTTTTTACATCTGGAATAATCTTCTTCAATTTCTCCAGGTACTCATCCTTATTGAGCTTATGGTAGAAGGCATGAAAATGAACCAGGTCCAGGGTCAGTGAAATATTACCGTGCCGGCACAACCTTTCATGCTGCTGATCCGACAACACAATATATTTCTCACGATCCGGCCCGGTGTTTTCCAGCAATATTTCTATCTTATGCTTTAGCGAGACCGCAGTGAGCGCGTCAAGTGACTTTGCAAGCTGATCAAAATCGAATGACACCATGCCGAGCTGGTCTAGCTCTACGTAACCTGGATGAATAGTGATGATGTCTGCCCCAATCTCCGCAGCCCTGATGATGTACCTGCTTAAATAGTCGACCGCACAGAGCCTCGTAACTTCATCCCTATTGGATATATCGGTTTCCATGCCAATGTAGGGAGCATGTGTCGAATAGTAAACGCCCGTCACCTCACGAATGAGATTAAGTTTATCCCGCTGCTTATGCCACTCAGCTTCGTTGGAGTCGATCATAAATCGCAGGTCTTTTTCGAACTCTATTTCTATCGCTTTGAAATCATTGGCCAGGCGCTCAACCAACCTGGCGATGTCGGCAGGATTATCAAAGATATTAGTAGAGAACCCAATTTTATTGCACAGACTCATCACCTTACTCCTCACTTATAGTTTATATGCTCGCACTGCGTCATTGCCTTGCTGCTTGACAATCTATTGAGGTGAAAATTTCTTTGCAGACCTATACTGTTAGGATTTATAAACTCGTAGGTCTCAGGATCTTTGATAATGGCGCTCTGGTGGATACCGGCGCATGTCGAGAATGCATGGGAGCCAATGATCGGCTTGTTGGCATTGGGTTCCTTCCCGATTATCGTGTAAAAGAACTGGCACATTTCGACAGCGTCTTTAAGTGTTATACCGGTGCTTATTTTTCCTTTGTACCCGTCGCAGTGTGAAAGCACCGCCATCACTTCTTCAAATGATGCATTTCCACACCGCTCACCTATCCCGCCCAAAGTGACCTGGACCTCATACACGCCAGCATCAATTGCGGAAATTGTATTAGCCACCGCCAGACCCAAATCATTGTGAAAGTGGGCCGCAAACCTGACGTCCGGATAAGCGTATATAAATGTTGAGAAAAAGTGATACGCCCTGGCCGGTGTCATAGCCCCAACCGTGTCGGCTAAACAAATATCCCGTACACCATTGGCTATCAGGAACCGTATCTGCTGATGCAAAAGCGCTTCACTACCTCTGGTTGAATCTTCCAGAATGGCATAGATTCTTCCACGAAATTCAGCCTCTCTTATCCTCGCCAGTGACCTCTCCAGTAGCGCGTGGACGCCGTCCGAATCCATCTGCATCTTTTTGTTCAGGTGTATCTCCGAGCCCACGCAAAGAAGGTTGATCGTTGAGTGCTTGAAGCCTTTCAGCGCTTTGACGGTGTTATGAATTTCCACATCATTCAGTCGACACAATGCGGCGATATTCTTATCGCCAACCACCTGAGTTGCTTCCTCGAAAAGATCCTGGCTTTCCTGATCGGTGACCATACCCAGTTCGATTACGGCCACATCAAGCTTGATCAGTCTCTCAAGGACGCTCAGTTTCTGCTTGTTATTAAGCAGATAACCAATACCCTGCTCGCCATCTCTCATAGTGGTATCAAAAAAGCGGATAGTCTTCATGAAACATCACCATTGTCGTTATGTATAAAATCATCGATAGAAGCAGACTTCTCAGGATCGACCCGGTGTACCTGGACGTAAAAAATGCTGCTGCAATCGCTAGAGCCGCAAGTACATTTTTTGTTTCGAACGTTTGTGCCAACTGAGCAAATGTGGCATTGCCGAATGCAACGTTGACAATAATCCCCCCCATAATAAAACAGACAGCATATTCAACAGTCTTTGCTGTCAACCCAGTGGGGGCGAGTGTCAATTTATGGGATAAAAATGGAAGTATCTTCAGGCAATAACTTGCCAATGAGACCAGCAGAATGGTAATCATGAAGCCCCCAGACCATTCGAATTGACATCCCGCACAGCCAGAAAGTAGCCGGCTACAACAGGAAGTCCAACCATAAGCCAGACGGAATCAAGCTCAACCAATAATGGCGCGCAAAGACCTCCGATAATGGTCGCAAGTACGGTAAAACCTTGTCCGGAATTTTTGGCGGTCAATGCCGTAAAGTGTAAAGGCAGAATCATGACCATAAACATTTCCAAGGAGGCATAATCAACACGACTTGACAGTAGAAACCCAAATACCGTCGCGACAATTGCCACCAGGTAACTGGGTACCGAGACACCAAGGTAGTAGCGAAACTGCGACTTGCCACTCGTTATCCCTGACGACTTCAGATGATAATGCGTAACCGCATAAGTACTCGCGCTAAACATCAACATGGACAACAGAACCTTGACCCTGGAAACCCCAACGAAATATTGCGAAGCCACCATTGACATAAATAAAAACCTGAAATTAACCAGCAGGGTTAACGCCAGAGCGGCAGCAATTTGACCATTTGAAACAACATCGACTCCGGTCACCTGCAGCGGCGCAGCAAAGATCAACGCCGTCCCAAACGCGGCATCCACCAGTTGAATCCCTTTTTCCTGATACAGCGCCCCCAAAGATGCGAAAACAAAAAAGAAAGATACGGCCACCGGTATCGAATCGACCATCCCTTGCTTGGCATGAATATTTATTCTCAACTTGACCTCCTATTCCAGTGTTTTGCTTACGGACACAGGCAGCCCTCTTTCAAGACTTGAAAGTCGGACTTGTACAACTAAATATAATCAGGCACTTCTGCACACCCGGGCAGACTTTATCAAGCGACGAGAGTGGCGAGACGCTTGACCATTTCGATAACTCTGCGCACGAACAGAGCGTTGGATTCAAGTTCATCACCCAGATGATCTATATCATCAGATAATCCGTCAGATCATTTAAAGCGATGACACAACAACACTAATCCCCAGGCTTCCGTGACCAAAGACTAGCGCTGTAAAACCATGAGTAGCAATGCGACAAGAAAACAGCAAATGTAACAAGTTATTGCAATGTTACTATTTCGCTATCTCGCCTCGTATTTGCTAATTCAAACCGTGTTTCAGATGCACGCATTCTCTCCGGCGATGCAATATCTGCATCAGAAAACCCGTCCGGCCTGCACCTATTGAAGAATGCATGCCAAATGATCCATAGGCACCATCTTCAAGTCGCCATTTCTGTTGTAAGCACTACCCGGGTTGCATCATTTCTCGCTCCGAGAACAGCAGCCTGCGGATAGCTTTTACTCCGGACACACCACAGGGCTGGAGGCGTCACCAGAAATGCACGGAAACCCTCACTTTCCTGCGGACAATAAAAAACCCCGTAGCTCATTGAACCAAGGGGTTTTCATGTGAGGAGTAGCTTGTTTAATCCTTGACCCGACGCTGGAAATAGCAGGTTTGTTGCTGCCCCCTGATTGGGGGCAACACTGTTCGATCAGTGCGACAAGCCTCAGGCACAGGTGGGTGTCACAGGCACCTGGCCGATGTCGCAGACATAGCGGTCGCGGCCCTGTTGCTTGGCCTGGTACAGCAACTGGTCGGCGCGGATCAGTAACGCCTCGAGGCTGTCGCCGGTGCCGCGCCACGCGCTGACACCCAGGCTGCACGTCACGCCAATGCACTGTCCTTCATGGCTCAAGGGGGCCTTGCGCAGCGTTTTCAGCAGACGCTCCGCCAGCAGCCGGGCCCCCTCCAGATCGGTGTCCGGCAGCAGGATGACAAACTCCTCGCCCCCCATGCGGGCGAGCACGTCATGTTGGCGGATGATCCGCTCCAACTGGCGCACGAAAAATTTCAATACCTGATCACCACCATCATGGCCATACGTATCGTTGATCCGCTTAAAATGGTCGATGTCCAGTTGCAACACGCTCAGCGGACGACCGTTGCGGATGGCGCGGCTCAGTTCTCTCTCGCCCAGCACCATCAGCGCACGCCGGTTGTAGGCACCGGTGAGAAAGTCACGGGTGGCCGCCTGGTGATGCGCCACGCTGATATCGACCAGATGCACCAGCAGTAGACCGATCAACGGCAAACAGACGAGCAGCCCGGCCAGCAACATCAATGGAAAGCTATTGATCCGCACGAACAGCGCCAGGTAGCTCGAGATCAGCGGCTCACTGTAGTAAATCAGTTGCAACTTGCCACCGGGATCCGCCAGGTGCCGGGTAAATCGTTCACCGCCCGTCGTCTCGGCCACCCCCTCGGCCCCCACGAGGGTGGCCGCAGAAGCTAGCCCGGGTGGTACCAGTGCCTGCCAGAGTTCGACTGAGCAGGGCAGGTACTCAACCCTGCCTGAGTCCAGGTGCATATGGATGTCGAAGTACAACACAGGCTCATGTTCCTGGGTCATGGCGACGTGAATCACGATGCCATCGCCAAACGCACGCGCGAGGTCCGGGCGCGCGGGCAACGGCACGGGTGTCATTTCGGTCTGTGTCTGCTGGATCAAGGCAAAACCACCGTCGCAGGCATAGCCGATGACTTGGCGGCTGACCATGCGGATCTTGCCTTCGTTCAAACTCATGTGCGGCGTGTCCGGGGCTGACAGGCTGTCTGCCAGCGCGCGAGGCACACTCAGCAGTTGCTGATCAAGCTCCGGCATGTTCCGGGCCAGGATCGCACTGACCAGCTCCCGCCGGGTTATTGACTCACTCGACAGGCAAGTGCCTGTCGGTGGGTCGGCCCATTGCAGGGCCTGATGCAACTCGTGGATGGAAATTTGCTTCATCAAGCTGGAAAAGGCCTGATTGGTACGTTCCACCAGCGCCGCATGCTGCCCGGCGAGCAACAACTCACGCTGCAGTTGGTACTGATGCACAAGCCCCTGCAAGGCGACCAGGGACAGTACCGCCACCACCAGCCAACAACCGATCCTGACGCTGCGCGCGTGTTCGACAACCCAATTCATGACACCTGCTCCACTGCGGCACCTGGCACGCGTTGTCTTGCTTCACTGCTAATCTTGCGCAAGGCTGGAACGGCCGTGTCCAACTCGCTCGCGTCAACATCGGCATAGCGTCGGACGATCGGCTTGAACGCGTCTTCCCGGGCATTGAAGACAACCTGCAACGCCTGAGCACCACGGGTAGCAACACACAGGGGGTAATACTTGCGCAGCCATTCACTGATCAACTGCCGATCGGCTGGCCGGTCATCGACAATCAGCACGGTGGATTTATAGGTAGGGCAGCTCATCTGGTCCTTCTCGCGACGGGCTCGCGGGGGGTAGTCAGGACGCGGCGGAAAACGGGGCAGCCGCCAGTGACGGGCCGACCACGGCGCTGACAATGGCCTGCAGTAACGCACACCCCCGGGCATGGTCGCTGTGAATTGAGGCGCAGTTGCGCTGAAAATCGAGGTGCAATGCTGAATACCTGTGAACGTGGCTGATAAGGCGACGTATCAATAGGCATTTGTTCACAAACGTGATGTTCGACCGTCAATGCGACAGCATGAAGGTGTCGTACTCCAGATCCTCCAGCACCCTCGAAAGCCGGTGCAGCCCCAGGAGCACACAGACCAGCAACGAGAGCGTAAAGCCATAGCCGAAGAAGCTGGGGCCAAGGTACTGGCTGAGCAGGGTCAACACGGTATTCAACACCACGAACCAGACACACAGCTCAAGAACGATCATGCGCTTGTCCAGGTAGAAGAAGACATTGAGCAAGGCCATGAACACCACCTGGAGACTCACGCCAATCAAGGCGATGTGAAACAGTGGCAGGTAGTAACTGGACAGCCCCAACCACTCGAGCAAACGCGGGGCGAACAGGAACAACAGCAACACCGTCACGCCCTGCACCTTGCAGATTTCCAGCAGGCCCTGGCGGATCGACAGGACCATCTCGGTTTTCAGCTGACCGATGTACTGCAGCGTTTCGCCGTCTCGTATGGCTTGAAACAACCGTTCGCACCACTCGGCGAAATCGGTTTCGATGCGCACCAGAAACACCGCCATGCCGGGGATGATCGCCAGGTAGGCGAGGAAGATTGGCAGGTCATAGATAATCGAGGCGCGCAGCGGGCCGACCATTTCACTCGATGTCCCGGGGTTGAGCCAGAACAGGAATTTGTCGACCCAGATCCCCAGGTTGTAACAGAAGCCGGTGACGAGCAGGCTGACAAACACCTGGCGGCGGTCGAGGAAATCGAAGGCAATCAGTTTCTCTGCCTGGTACTCGCGCAAGATGTCGTAGAGATAAAGAAACAGCAACGCGCTGTGACCGATCAACAGGGCCAGCAGCAAGCCCGGCAGTTGCAGGAAGCTCAACGCATAGGCACTGGCCACCATCAGCGAATAGCCCACCAGCATCACCAGCAGGATCCGGTTGTAAGCCTTCATGCCGGACAGAAAGATGATCACCAGCCACAGGTTGCAGAGGACGACGAAGTTCGCCAGCACCAGCACGCGGAAGATCAGCGATTCGTCGAACAGCAGGCTCAGCACGATGGTCCCCAGCACCCCGGCAGCGAGGGTGACCAACAGTAAAATCCCCAACAGATTCGGCAGTATCCGCTCGTGCTGGTGTTCGTACAGAAGGTCGGAAACGAAACGGGTAAAAAACAGCTGCAGGCCACCGGTCAGGATCAACGAGCTGGCCATCAGGTAGGTCACGGTCACCAGGAACTGGCCAACCAGCACGTCGGGCAGCAACAAGCCCAGACTGATGCTGCCGACCAGCATCACGCTGACAATCGACAGCACCCAAGGGCCGGAACTGATCAATCCGGCATACAGGTAGGCATGCAGGGTCGCCGTGTAGGAGTCGCGCGAGAGAATTCTGCGCAGTTCAAAGCCTATTCCAGCCATTCAACAGGCCCCCATGGCGGCGTGATAAAGATCGCGATAGCGGCGCAGCATCAAGGCCTGGCTGTAGTAACGGTTGACCCGCAACTGGCCGCTGGTCTGCGCGTCTTGCCAGCGCTGCGGGTTTCTCAGCAACCCAAGGATTGCGGTAGACGTGGCCTGAGGGTCGGCGATCGCCACCACCGTCCCGCCACATCCGAGGTCGCGGTCCTCGGCACTGCCGCCTTCGATCAACTCGCGGCAGGACCCCACGTCGCTGCTGACCACCGGTGTTCCGGCGGCCCAGGCTTCCAGAATCACCAGCGGCTGGGCCTCGCTGATCGAGGTCAGGACCATCAGGCCCAACTGCGGCAGGATGTCCTGGATGCGTTGAAAACCGAGGAAACGCACCTTGCCGTCCAGCCCCAGGCTCGCCGTCAGGCTGCGGCACTCACTGGCGTATTCCGGATCCTCTTCTTCGGGCCCGACAATCCAGCCTTCGACCTGGGGCATGACACTGATCACACCCCGCATGGCGCGCAGGAAGGTCTTGACGTCCTTGATCGGCACCACACGACCGATCAAGCCAACCACGGGGGCAATACCGGGCGCTCGTGCGTTGAAGGCAGCCGTCCATTGCGCCAGGTCAATGCCGTTGGGAATCACCTGGGTGCGGGCCGGGTCGGCACCGTCCTGGATCTGGCGCTGGCGATTACCGTCGTACAGCGCAACGATAGTGTCGGCACTGTGGTAGGTCAGTTGGCCGATGCGCTCGAAGAAGCGGATCCAGAGCTCACGGAGGTAACCCGTGCCGGCCTCCAGGCTCCCGTTCAGGGCATGTTCGGGACTCTCGGCGAGCCAACTGGCCTGGGCCAGATCGATTTTGCGCTCCTTGGTATAGATACCGTGCTCGCTGAGCAGATAGGCACAACCCCAGCGCTTCTTGAGCATGCTGCCCAGTATCCCGGCATAACCGGTGGAGATGGCGTGCAGCACCCGTGCCGGTGGCATTCGCCGCGAGGCTTCGGCGAGCATCAGCAATGGCGACTGCATGGAGCGCAAGGTCCAGAAATAATTGACGAACGACGGGGCACTGCAGTACTGCCGATAGCCGCTGCTGAGCACTGCCCAACTGGCACGGCTGCGCAACACATCGTCCAGCGTCAAGTGCCCCTGGACCATGAGGTCGAGCAAGCGCTCGCCCAGCTCCGGGGCCGGCGTGTCCGGGTGGTGCAGGAAGCGATACAGGTCGGACAGTTGCTGCTCGCAGGCCTTGCGCGGCAATGCCCTGGAGCTGGTCGGCCGGGTGGCATCCTCCAGAAAGACTTCCTCGATGTGCAGAACATTCGACGGAATCTCATAGCGCCGGCTCGCATAAGCCGAACGCTGTCCGCCAATGAACATCACCGAGAACGTCAGGTCGGGCAGACCGAGAATCATCTGGTGGATCCAGCTGGACACGCCTCCGCGGACATAGGGCCAGGTACCTTCAAGCAACAGGCAGATGTCAGCGAGCGGCCTATCGTCTTTGCGGTTCATGTCCAGCTCCTCACCAGGGCGGCGAATGGCGGTCGCTGCTGCATGTCCACTGGCAGGCGGGTCAACAGCCCGGGCACCTCATGGTAACGACCGGCCACGAAGGCCAGTTCCGCGCGATACGGCAACACGTGGGCCTCGTCTATGCCGCTCTCCTGGGCCAGGCTCAACAGTGTGTCGGCGCGTTCGACATCGCCACGCTCCAGGGCAATACGCCCGGCCAGCAGGAACAGCTCACCGCCCTCCCCAGCCTGCAGTCCTTGTGCGGCATGCTCACTGGCCTGATTGAGGACGTGCTCCAGCACACTGCCCTGGGCCAGCCCAAGATAGGCCAGCTCCCAGTACCAGCGCGCCAATGTGGCGTGCAGTGCGCCTGCCGCTTGTGCAGTGGCCGCGGGCACTTGCGCGAGGGCGGTTTGGATCCGCAGGTTGATGTCGCTCTCCAGCGCGTCGAGCATCGAGTACGCCAGCAACCGCACGTCATCGCTTGGATCACCCAATGCCAGCTTGAGGATAGGCACCGCTTCCCGGCCGGCCATACGCCGGGTCGCCAGCAGGCCGGCCGAACGCTGCTCTGGCTGCGGTGCATGACGCAACACATCCTGCAATCCTCCCCCGGCAAAGGTCGACAAACCCGTGTTGACCTGGGCCAGGAACGGCAGTTTGGGGATGGTGACGGATCGCCAGGTCTGTTTGTCGCGTTGGCGCGACACGTGCAGCGTCGGAAAAATCGCCATGACCCCCAAGGTACCAAACACAGGCACAAAGAACGCCAGGCTGAAGATCAACAACGGACTCCAGGGCAGCGGCGAACGATAGCGCACCGGCAACGACCGCCACACCGCCGCACACAGCAGCGCACAGGCAAGTCCATGGACAGGAATGAAGACCAGCCACTGTTGCCACTCGGGCGAAGCCGACCACAAACAGCTCCAGCTTCCCGCTTCCAGCACCAGGGCCGCGCTAAACATCCACTTGCTGATCATTCAAACCACACTCGTCGAATAGAAAATGACGCAACCCGGCGCAATCGTCGGCAGGCTCCAGGTTGCAGGCCAGGACCTGTACACCCAGGCTGGCCAGGTCGCTTTCGACACCAAACTCCTCATGCAACAACACGCCAATGCGTGTGAGATACCCGGTGGCGCCTGTCCTGTCGGTCAAGGGCAACAGCATCAGCAGTACCGGGTTGCCCCGACCATTAGGCACCAGCAGTTGCACGTCGAGACCTCGCTGGTGGCGCTCCAGCAGACGCACCAGCCGGTCATTGGCGCGGGTCATTTCCAGGCCGAACAGACACGCATTGAGCCCATGTTGCTGGTTATCCGAAAGGCAACGCTTGAGTTGCCGGCTGAAATGGTGGGCATCGGCATCCACCGATTGCAGCACGTGCCGGTCACCGCGCAACAGGTCGGCGATGTGTCCGGCCAGTAGCGCCAGCAGGCTCAGGGTCCGCTCCTGAAAGGCAAAGAACGGCATCTGCCGGATCGCCAGGACCGCCAGCAGATGGCCTTCGGCATCGATCAGCGGCACACAGGCCTGCAGCGAGTAGATCTGCGCCAGCCCGCCGGAATCGATCAACTCCTGGCGTACGCTGATCAGTTCGCCGCGTTCCAGGCAGAGCCTGATCAAGCCGTCATCGGTGTCCAGCGCCTCCATGGCCCCAATGGTAGCCAGTGCGTCTGGCTGAACCGTTGTCCGCTGCTCATCCACTCGATACAGCCCGGCCACTCGTAGTGAGCCGTATTGGCCCAGCAACGCCAGGATCGGCCCGGCCAGGAGCGTCAGTGCATCGCCTTCGCCGGGCATGACCCGCAGCTTTTCACGCAAGCCAAGCAACGCACTGCGCAGGCTCTGATCACTGCCCGCCACGCGCTGCTCCAGCAGGTCATGGGACACCCGAAGAATCTGGTGAGCGCAGGTGAACTCGTCCAGACGCGACCGGCTGTAGTCGTTGGCCCTCTGCAGGCGCTGCAACCGCTGCTGCCACAGATCGTGCACCTCCCCCACCAACATGCCGCACAGCAACAGGCCAACAATGAATGACGGTTCAATCTGTTCGTAGGCGGCGAGCCCGGCAGCCCGCAGGATGAACAAGGTCATCACCAACAGACTGGCGCTCAGCAGGCCCCGGGCAAAGCCATAGCGCACACCGGCCAACAGCGGAGCCAATACCGGCCAGGCAAAGGCGGCATGCATCTGCAGCGGGTCTTCCGGTATCAGCCACAGCCCCAGGCCAATGAACAGTCCCGTGACGACCAGGGTTTCCAGCCAGGACACCGGGCCTTTGGCACGGGGCGCCAGGCTGTAATCCATGTAGGGAGATTTCATCGCAATCACTCGAACCGAAGGCTATCAACCAGCGGTTCGATCACCTGCTGTGCTGTGCCGGCAAGGCTTTCACGGGACCAGCCGGCCCGCGCCCCACTTTTGCTCCACAGCACGCGGCCGCTGCGCACGTCCATCACACGCAGGCTGACACCCACCGCCGGCTCGCCATCCAGACCGCTTTTGTACTGCCACTCCTCGACACTGCCCATGATCACGTAGTCGAGCTGCTCGGCGCGCGCCCAGTCCATGGCGCCGGCCAGGCGTTCGTTGTCATCCATCAGGGCCTGCTCACCTTGAGTGCTGACCGGGTAGACGCGTGGCTGCAGTCCATGGCGGCTGATCGCACTGAGCAGGATCTGCTCGCTGCGCTCACCGGCTTGTGGTGTCTGCGAATAGTTGACCATGGGCAGAATGCCCCACTGCGCCTGACGCGGCAGGTTCGGGCCGGCGTCGCCGGTAAAGCGGGTGCAACTGGCGATCAGCAAGACCGCCAGGCCCAGACTCAGATTACGGATCACTTGCATCGCTTGATGTTCCTCTAGAAATTCCATGATCAGCGCCCAAGGCGCACGCTGTAGCTCACACCCAGGGTTCCGCCCGCCTGCCCGTTGCCGCCTTGTGGCTCGGATTGGTAGCCCGCGGTGAGGGCCAGTTCGTCATTACCCAGCACTTCCATGCCCATCCCGGTGTTGATGCCGTAGTTGACGGTTCGATCCAGCCACTGCCAGCCAACCGTCACGTCCACCAGCCAGGTGTACTGTGGGTGCGCCCGGCTCAGCGCGCCCGGCATGCCTCGACGCCAGGTACTGCCCAGATACAGCAGGCCGTAACGACTCTGCAGCAGGTCGCTGGCGACCACGGTGGGTTGATCAAGCGGACTATCCGGGTCTGGCGGCTCGACCCTGACCGGGCCACCGTTGTTGCTGGACAACGAGTCCAGAGGACGATCGTCCACCTGGTTGTGCTGGTAGGCGACGCCACTGCGCAAGGTCCAGGCCGGCCCTTCGAACTGCAGCGTGTGGCCATACTCCGCCTTCAGATCCTGACCATTGCCCAGCGCGTCGCCACCCCGGGTGGAGAATGACTTCTGGGCCACCTCCCAACTGAGCTGGTCACGGGCGGTCAATCCATGGCGGCCACCCAGCCGGACGCCGTCGTACTGCCCGAATGTGCGCATCAGGCCACTGTCCTCGCTCTCGCGGTGCCAGTCGAAACCGGCTTCGAGCTCGTCACCCGCACCCAGTTGCCAATGCCGGCTGAGGCCGAAACCGTTGCGGTCATCGTCCTGGCGCTGGCTGGTATCGAGGACCAGCGTGTAATGACCGCGCTCCACTTGACGCTGCAGGGTCAGCTCGGCGTTACGCTCCTGCCCCAGGCGTGATGAGATCAACTGATCGCTATCGTAGGTGCCCTGCTCCAGTTCAAGGTTGGCGTGCCACTGATCACCCAGGCTTTGAGCGACCCGCAGACGCGGCCCGTTGAATTCGAGCCCGCCGAAATCCTGTCCATGCCAGGCCAGCTGTGCCCCCTGCGGCGTGCGCTCGTGACCTTCCACCGCCTGCCGCCGCAGTTGCTCACGGATGGCCTGGGGTTGCTCATCACCCAGCTCGGTCAGGCTTACGCCCAAGGCCTCGACGTGACGCCCCAGGCGGCTGAGGGCCTGGGCGCGCTGCGCCGGGTTCAGATCGGCATTGCCCAACAGCGCTTCGACCTGGGCCGTGTTACGGCTGCGCAGGGCTTCCTGAATCTGCTCGTAACGCTCAACCCGCAAACCCTGGCCGCGTGCCCACGCCAGCCATTGATCCTTTTGCGCGGGCTGATTGGAAGCATCGAGGCTCGCCAGCAGACGTTCGAACCACAGCTGCAACATGGCCGGAGAACCGTCCTGCCACTGCAGCACCTGTTGCTGAGCCTTGCGCGGCGAGTAGCTGGCGGCCATCAGGCGCAACCAGGTGGCGTACCGCTCGGAGGATGGCTGCAGCGTTTCACTATCAAGGTCACGTATCAGCTTCAAGCGCAGGCGCTGCGCGGCATCCTGATAACCGGCGCTGTCCAGCGCATCGGCGTAAGCGGCCTGTACCAGCCAGTCCTGAGGATGGGCCTTGAGGTGCAGGCGATACCAGGCCAGGGCCTCGCGGTTACGGCCGAGCAGTTGGCTGGCACTGGCAAACGCCAGCCACAGCGTCGGCTCCTGGCGTGCCAGGACACGCCATTTGCTCACCAGTGGCCCGAGCGCGGCAACGTTGCCCTGATCCACGTACAACCACATCAGGTGTTCGCGAAACCGCTTGTCGTCGGGATACCGCGCCAGCCCCGCAAGGTACACCTGTGCCGCCTCATCGAAGCGCCCCTGCTCCACGGCCAAGGCACCACGCATCGCCAGGACCTGCGGCAGGTCATAGAGGGCCGGATAGCGCTCGGCGTCGTTGAGCAACGCGCTGATCTGCGTCCAGTCCTGAAGCGCCCGGGCCTGTTGCAGCGCCTGGATCAAGGACGGTGGTTCGTGGCTGCGCTGCCAGCCGGCAACCAGCAGGCTCAAGGCCCGCTGCGGATCGCGGGCATGGTAGAGGGCCGCAAGCCGATCCTCATCAGCACGGCTGAGCGAGCCTTCGAGACTCAACAGCTGTTCAAGGGCCTCCTGCAGTGCGTCGTCAAGCTCGAGATCCCAGGCCAACGCCGCCCGCGCATGCCAGAAACCTTTATCCACGAGGGTGCGGCTATCCACTTGCAGCACCTGCCAGGCCGCCTGGTTATCGAACAGTTTCAGGTACGTACGAGACCTGTCGAGCCGTTCGGGCAAGGTCAGCTCGAAATGTGTCGACAGGTTTTCGTAGGCCATCGCCTTGGCCGTCAGCTGTCCGGTACTGTCCAGGTTCAGCAGCAATTTGCTCCAGGCCAGGCGATGCCCGGGGTACTGATGCAAGTAAGCCCGCAACCAGGCTTCAGACTGCTCCGGGGTGCCCCGCGAGTCTTGGCTGTAAACCAACGCCTCAAGCTCGTCATCGGTCAGTGCTCGCTGGTCCATGATGACGGCCAGCAACGGGATCGCGCGGTCAAAGTCGAACAGGTGCATTGCCAGACGCCAGGCACGCTCGCGGATCTCGGGGTGTTCACCCAGGTCCAACAGCCGGGTCCAGTAATCCAGGGACTCGTCCAGCTCGCCGCGCCATTGCGCGAGAAGGCCCAACTGCTCAAGCACGTACACGTCGTGCGGATGCTCGATCAACAATTGCCGGCCACTCTCCCTGGCACCAGGCAAGTCGCCCAGCGCCAGGCGCAGACGGAAGTCTTTGCCCAGTCGGTCGGGGTTGTCCGGCTGCACGCTGCGCCACCGCTCAAGAAACTGCATGGCCAATTCGGTACGCGTGTTCGCCAGCGCAATATCGGCGCCCTGCTCCAACCAGGCGACATCGATGGGTGGCCCCTCCAGCGCGTCGAGTTCATCGGCCAGTACCTCTATCGCTTGCTCGCCGCGTCCGCTCGCCAGCAGGCTGTCGAAAGCCTGCCGCGCGTATTGACGACGGTCTCCAGGATGCTCGCTGCCCTGCCAGAGTTGCACATAGATGTCGGCGGCACGCTCCGGCTGTTCCCCGGCCAGGTACCACTGCGCCGCAGCGTCAAGGGACGCCCTGCGCTGCTGCGGATCGCGGCTCGCCAGCTCTTCATGGACCAGCGCGGCAATCGCCGGTGCCTGCAGGCGCAACGCCAGCCTGGCCAGGCGCTGCAGTTGCACCAAGGGCAATGACTGACGATCGATCGCCTCCAGCCGCGCCCGCTGCTCGAGGGTCTCGTGAGCACCGGTCACCGCCAGGCTGTCGAGCTCAAGTCGGTAGTAATCAAGCAGTGCCGGCACCGGTCGCGGCCAGCTCTCCAGGTAACGACGAGCCTTGACGGTGTCACCGAGCTGGATCAGCAGGTCCACCAGTTGCAGGCGCAATCGGTCATTGTCCGGACGGGCCATCAACAGCAGCGCGGCATAGTTGGCCGATACCGCGTCCGGTTGACGACTATCAGGGTGGAATACGGCCTCGGGCTGGAAAACCAGGAGCAACAGACCGCCCACGGCACCGGCAACCACTGCCAGCACCCACGGATTGAGCAGGCGGACGTCCTCAGTCACAGATGAGTTGCCCCTGGCTCACCTGCTTGAGGGGCAGTTGAAAATGCCAGAGGCCGGCAGCGGCCGTGCCGGCAAATCGCTGCCCATCGACTTCTACCCGGCAGGCGGTAGCGGAGCGCACGGAGAAGTTCAGCTCGACTTGACCGGCGAAGGAAAAGCGCACGCGCCGGGGAGCCAGATAACGCCAGTCCAGCAACGGCAGATTGGCCTCTTCCAGCGCCGGCCGCGGGTCCCTGTCGGGCCGCAACACCAGCAACGCCCGGTCGCTGCTCAAATGCACATAACGCCCCTGCGGCAGATCCCGCACACCGGCCACGCCTTGCGAGCGAGCCAGGTCTGGCCAGCCCAGTTGCGGATCCAGGCGCAAGGTGCGCAATGCATCCATCCCGCGAACCTGCCAGTCGCCGTCGGCGGTACGGGCCAGGCTGGCCTGATACAACCCGTGAACACGATCCAGGTAATCGCTCATCCACAGCGAAATCGGTTGCTGGTCCTTCATGTAGCGGTAGATGTCGTTCACGGCCTTGATCGAGGCCTGTTTGGTGCCCGAATAGAAGTGGTAATACAGGTGCAGGCCGCGCATGCGGCGCGGGCTGTCGGTCAACTCAAAGGTGTCGATCAGGTCGCGAAAGCCGTAGTACGGCCCGTTCCACAGATTGGTGTAAACGTTCTCGTTGATGATCGGCGCGTAGTACTGCAGGCCACCTTCGGTCGGCCTGAGCAACGGGCTCAAGCCGGTCAGGGACGGATCGGCCCGGGTCAGCATGGTCTGGGCGCCGTTGACGTTTTTCAGGCCTGAGTCGTAGGCCAGCTTGACGGTGGCAGGCGATGGCAAGGCATCGCCCGACCAGAAGATCAGCTTGACCGGCTTGTCAGGGGTGGTCAGGCGCTGGTTGATGTAATCGCGCGAACCCACGACTTCGCGTTTGAAGTCGATGGTGTCATAGCCCGGAATCGCCATTTTCAAGCCATATGCCGCCGTGAGGTGGGCATTCTTGCGGGCCAGTTCCGGTTGCATGAAAAACGGATGGCTGAAGGTATGTGTCGCCACTTCGACTTTCGGCTCGGCGAACAGCTCGCGGGCAATGGGCTCCAGCTCCAGGGCCAGGTACGGGTACATGCCCTGCGGTGACACTTCACCTTCGATCACCGATACCGAGGTGAGGAACGGGTTGGGCCGCACGAAGCCATCCAGTACCTGCCGGCCGGCATAGGGCATACCGCGCACTTCCGCCCGGGACGGGAAGCCGTCGCCATCGATATGCACGGTGGCGATCCGCCGGCCGTTTTCCGTGGTGGCGTCCGGGCGTGGCAGCGCAGGCAAATGCAGGGCGGCCTGGAGAAACGCGAAAGGATCGAGAATCCAGCGTGAGCGCTCGTTGTTCGATTCCAGAAGGTAAGGCGCCAGGGCCAGCCCGCCCCAGTCGGCGACGGCCACTGGCGAATATTCCTGGCCGCTTTCAGCCGTGAGCGACAACACCGCCTTCGGGCCTCGAGGTAACAGCGAAATCGCCAGCAACTCACGGCTTCTAGGCTGAACAGGCGCCTCGAATGCCCCGATCAGCGACTGGTCCTGATGGGTGATACGCAAGGTTTGCAGGGCTCGCGCCGGCGCACGACTGAACCCCAGGCGCTTGAGCAGCCCATCGTCCTCAACCGGCAGACCGGCGAAAAACACCAGCGGGACCCGCTCATCCAGCCGCAGGTTGAGCCAGCGGTTGAATGCCTGGCTGTCCGGAGGCGGACCGCTGGTCATCCAGGTCAGGATACCGGCATACAGGCCACTGAAACCCTGCTCCGGCAACGAAGCATCCGCGGCCAGGTAATCCACCCGGTAGCCCAGGTATTCCAGCAACCCACCCAGCAGGGTATGCCCGACGCTGGAGGCCAGATCCCCCTCTCGTGGGTCGTAAAGCAGTGCAATTCGACGCGGCTGAACTTCGATGTTGCTGATGCCCAGGGTGTTCAGCTCAGGCGTGCCAATGTACGGAACGAACCCCTCTTTGCTCAGGCGCTTGGCCAACTGGCGGGCTTCGTCACGGCGGGACGGCGGCAGGTACTCGATCGCCACCAGTGGCGTGCCTTTGGTTCGCAGGGGTTGCAACTGGGTCTCCAACCACTGGCGGTCCGCCTCGGGTACCGGCCGATAACGCTTGGCAGCCGCATCCCAGCCCGCGTGGATTGACTCCACGGCAACCGCCGACGCCACGCCATCGAGCTGCGGCAGGACTTCGAAACCACGGTTGAAAAACAACCGCAGGTCCGGCTGGCGCCGATGCAATTCACGCAAAAAACTGGCCAGTGCCAGGCGCTGGGATTCTCGCGCCGACTCGGGCAGTAACTGAAAGCTGTCCAGCGTATCGAGGAACACCCCGGCATACCCGTCCGCCTGCAAGGCCTTGGCGCGGCTGAACAGGTGCTCACGCCAGGCTGCGGCGGTGAGGTCCATCACCTGGCTGCCCCAGGCGCCATTACGTACAGGGCTGACCGCCTCCGTGAGGGACGCCATGTCGAGCTCTGCCTGGCCACCGTGGAACTCGCCGACCGACAGATAGGCGAACGGCAAGCTGCCCTGGCTGCGCAGTGTCTTGACGTCGGCAACGGACAGATGCCCCGGCTCCACGACCGCCCAGTCGAACTGGGCCAGTTCCAGGAGCGGGGGCTTGTCGGCGTACCAAAAGACCACGCTGCTGGGCGGCGGCAATGTGGCGGCCTGGACGGTGGGCCCTGTCGAACACACCATCAAGGCGGCCAGCAAGCGCTTGAACGCCGAGCCAGCGCGAATTCTGCGAAAAGCGTTTTCCATAATTCACTTTTTCAATGGCTGAACCGATACCGTTTGCATACCGGGAAGCAAGACTGCCGGGGGTAAAGACTGCGGGTAAGTTGCGCCATGCCTGCGGCGATGGGGGTGGCTACTTCATCCGGGCAATACAAGAAGAGAACTAGTCAAGGAATAAGTCTCAACCACATGAACACTGAACCTTCGAATACAACCATGCTTCACTTTTTATATACGGCTACTGCGTGCCAGCACCATCACCACGCGGGCCCATGGTTTCAGCGGACTTCTCCTGCTGCACAACACAAATAGATTTTCACCGACATCAATCGTGTAACGCGTTTCACCCAGTGGCTGCATCCAGTAACTCAAGCTGGACTTGGGCTGGAAGATAAATAGATCGAGTGAGTTCAATTGTTCTTGACTCATATTATCGGTATTACTCTTGAGGCTACTGTCGACCTCGACCATTAACCGAGAGCCATACTTCTTCACTCGAAAAGCGCTATAGCGATTCATGACACCGATTTCCGCCCTGGTATCCGCATCGATCACCCGGGTCGCCATGCGTAAATGACTCAAGTCCGAAGGACTCAAGTCCAGACTGAATCGAGTCATGATCCAGGCGGGACGTGCATTGATCTGTACTTGCCGCGCGCTCTCGCCATCGCACCAGAGGTCCATCGGCACTGGTTGCCCCACCGATAAACGCCCCAGCCCAATACCCATCACCCCGACGAGGGCGAAGGCCAGGCACCAGATCGCGGTCACGCTGCGTTTAGTCATACAACTGCACTCCCACGCAGCGGGACCTGGCCAGTTCCAGCTCTCCTTCGCAGAGGATCGCGTGCTCCCTGTGGTACACCGTTATCAGGTACAGGTTTGCGCTGCTCGACGAGATACCCAGTAACTGCACCAACTGCTGGCTGCGCTGGGCCAAGGTCTGCAACTGGGGGGTTGTAAGGGAGTGCAGGCCATCAGCCGGCACATGCACACGCATGCCTTCTATCGTCACCGAGGGGGCAAATACCGGGAGATCGGTGTTCAACATCGGCGTCTGGAGAACGACTCCCAGGAAAAAACTGGCGATACCCCACAGGATCAAGGCGATCAACAGTCCCCAGTATTTATACGCAGACATTGCCCGCGCCAATACGCTCGACATGCCACCCTCGACAGGCCCAGGTGAAGCGGTTGAGGGTGCGACAACGCTCTCGACGTCCTCGGCCGGCAGCAACGTTGACGCCGCGTAATCCGGCAAATCGTGGTCAATCTCCCGCGAGTCGGGAGTCGAAGCCGCCTCCTCCCCGGCTGCCTGCAACGCTCGAGTGTGCACGCCATCGGCGAGCTTGTAGCCCACACGCGGCAGCGTCTGAATGAATTCGCGCCCCGGCTGCAGCGTCTCCAGCGCCAGGCGCAATTGGCGAATCGACTGGGCAAGGCTGTTGTCGGTCACTTCCAGGCCATACTGACCCCAGGCACCCTCCATCAACTCGCGCTTGCGCACCACGGCCCCTCCCGACCGGAGCAACAAGGCCAGGCAGCTGCTGGTGGTCGCGCCCAGGCGCAAGGGCGCCACGTCAGGCGCATCCACACGAAACAGCAGGAAGCTGTCCTCATCGAAGACAACCTGCTCATCGATCAGCACTCGGCCCATGGCCCTTGACCCCCTTGCGCACGTGGAAAGCCGATAAGCAAACGCGTCAGGTCCGCATGGTTGTCGACATCCAGAGTTAAGCAGTCATTGCGTGCCTCAGCGTGTGGTTGCAAGGATTCGGTCATTTCACTTGCGTGTAACCCCTGGCGCCTGGTTTCGCTCTTGTACAGTTCAGTCGAGAGATTGATCTTGTTCAAGAACGGCCGGCTGTTTTGCGCCAACAGGTGCAACGGGCGGCTATTGATCGTGCGCAGGGCATCAGCATCATCCATGACAAGAAAGACCGTATCGGCAGTGATCATTGGGGTTTCCGGGCGGCGTGTTCAGGTCAGATCAGAGAGCCGGTGCCCATCGACATGTTCGGGAGAACGGGCGTGTGTCGCTCAGGTATCGATTGCGGGCCTGCTGCCTGGTCGGGCCCAACAACGGTCGCCGCGGATCAAACACCCTCTTTGATCCCGGCCAATTCGCTGCATTAAGGCATAGCCCTCCAAAGGCCGCTGTGAATTGGAATGAGCGGCGCCCGGACGGACGATGAAAGTATTGAAAAGCGATGAATGTCCATGAAATAGGTGGGGGTGATGATCATTCAGTCATGCTGTGCTCGGCGTGGAGGCTCTACACCTGTAAAGATGCAAATCCGGGATCCGGCTTACCCCGCGCCACGATGAGTGTCGCCGTCCAGGCAACGAGCGCACCCAGTCGACCAAAGCGCCTTTTTGTTGGCCCAGTCTGTGCCGGATCAACCATCGACGGCCGGAGGCTTGTCAGGTGCAGGCGCGGCGTTTGGACTAAGGTAATTCAGGAGCCCCCAAACCGGTACGCACCTGATGAACGCGCACATCACACAATTCCTTGGCATGTTCACCACGCTACTGGCAATCATCAATCCCCTGGAGGCCATCCCGGTGTTCCTCGGCCTGCTGCAAGGCAAGAGCGACCCCGAACACCGCCAGGTGGCACGCAAGGCCTGTTTCTACGCGCTGCTGCTGATGTTCTTCTTCCTCATTTTCGGCAACCTGTTATTGCGCCTGTTCGAGGTGCCATTGAGCATGATCCGGGTAGTGGGCGGGGTGATCCTGATGCGTATCGGCTTCGAGCTCTTCGCCCCCTCGCCCGCCAGCAACCTGATCCCCAGCGCAGGCAAGGGCAACCAGGACGTATCCTTCATTCCCTTGGCCATGCCGATCATGTTCGGCCCGGGCGCCATCGCCACAGTGATCGGCCTGACCAGCACCATCAAGGACTCCGACCGCGCCGTGATCTCTTTCGCCGTAGTCGCCCTGGCCATCTGCGCCACCATGCTCACCGTCTACCTGTCCCTGGTCTACGCCAAGAACATCCTCAAGAAAATCGGCCCGCAAGGCATAGATGCCGCCACCCGCATCGTCGGCTTCTTCGTCTCCGCCATGGGTGTCGGTTTGATCTTCCACGGCACGGTTGAGTTTCTGCAGTCCTACGGGGTACTGCTCAATGGCGTCGTGAAGTAGTGGCTGAAGGGTGGGTTGTGAAGGTACTCGTACCGACGCAACCCGGCGCCTGGAGAAGCGGCACGGTCCCTTGCGTCGCGTACCGTTGCGGAGCACTTCACTTTCTTGAAGACAAGATCTTTCTGGTCGGGTGACTGGAAACCTCGCAATGGACACAATCCCCCTGATTCGCATCGACAGTATCTGACCTGCTTTCAAAACCGGGAGGGATTGTGATTTATCGGTCATGCATGATCTGGCGTTGTATCGCCTAGCGAATGCCGGCACCCGCCATGGACTCTGGTACCCACTGCGCCGTCGATAGCGGCTCGATATACCGAATACCGCCATGAGGGCCTACCACGCCATTGATGTTGTAGGAGCCGCGCGACAGATCGTAAGTCATGAAAGGGGTGGCATCCGGGACCTGCTGGTCATAGCTCTGGCTGAGGAAAGCGAAGGAGCCACGATAAAGCTCGCCACTCATGCCGTACTGATCGGAGGCCAGAGCGGCCCAGGTGTCTTCATCCAGGTAAAAGCGGCGTTTCTGGTAGATGTGCGTTGCACCGGGCTTGAGGTTGCCCTCCACCACGTAGACGCGGTGTTTTTCCCAGCGGACGAAGTCCGGGGAAATGTAATTGGGGGTGGTCAGCGACGCGGCATCCCGAGCATAGGTCAGTTTGTAGGTGTTGTAGGGCACGATCATTTCCTGCTTGCCCACCAGCGTCCAGTCATACAGTTCGAGGGCACGGGCGGTACCGGGGTTCGGTGTGTCGTAGGCCAGGATCGAAATCTGTTTGACCCGGCGCTGGGCCGGCATGTACTGCCAGGCACGGCCAGGACGCTGCAGCGGATTGGTGGCGTTCTTGAGCATAATCGACTCGCCGGCTCGCCGCGCAGGTCCGGTATAGGACAGTTTCAACTGGTAGTAGAGGTCGGAGTTGTTGATGGGCTTCGACATGTTCTCGTAAATCGGGAAGGAGGCGTATGCCGCGCCGGTGACAACCAGGCTCGGCACCCCCGCCGAGTCGACGCTCCAGGAGTCGTACTTGGAATGGATGTTGACGCCCTGGTAGCGCAGCAGGAAATTCCACATCGCCTCGGCACCCGATTGCGGGATCGGGAACGGCACACCGGGCAATACATTGTCGAAGGCTATCCCATCGTCGAGGGACCTGGCGGCGGTGGCGTTCTTGCGACTATTGTCCAGTACCGCCTGCGGCAGCGCAGCGGTGCGGTGGGTCGGATACACGTCGATGCGGTAGCCCGGATAGCGCCTGGCCAACTCGACAGTGGTGGCCGTCAGCAAGCCCTTATACTGGTCAACGTTCTTGCCATTGATCACCAGCAGCGGTTTCTCGTGCGCATAGGGGTCCGGGCGCATGCTATCACCGGCCTTGAAGCTGGCCGGGGCTGTGGTCAGGCCACCGCGATAAGGCGGAATGGAGCCATCGGCATTACCGGCCTTTTCAGCCCCCACCAGCGTCAGGCGGGTACCCAGTTCGGCGGCTTCCTGACTTGACACCAATGCCTGTGCATCAATAGCCAGCGCCATGAGGAGTGAAGCAGCCAGAAGACTTTTCACGAATTTCATATTGTTATTCTCCTGCTTAGCGTACCAAGCAACTCGTGACTCAAGCGAAGCAGTCGCATCCGGCGGTTCAAGCGGCAGTACGCTGTACACACCCCCTCGGATAACGACCTTCCAAGGCTGGCAGTGCATTCACACAGGGCTGGCAAAATCATCGCGTTGCGCCGGCCTGCAGCTTGCCCGCCTGGTTATGTTCGCCTTGTGGGCGACCAGACTGGCTCAATCGCCAGATGCGTTTTTATGACTGACATTAAGGCCCCCCAAATGGGGGGGAGCTTTTCATTCGACGACAGTCGCTTGGCTATTCATGACAGACCCGGAATATCCCGCGGGGATGGCGGCCGTGGTTGCTTCAGTCAGGACCAGCAGCGCCTTATCAAAGTCGTATGGAATTACCGTTACTCACGTCAAGCAGCAGCTCTGACCTCGCTCACAGCACAATTAATCCAGGCAGCCCCTGCCCTTGCCAACTCTCGGGCCTTGCCTTCGCTAATGCCGTAGTGCTTGCCCACACGAACCATGTGCCACCGCTTGAGGCATCAGCGCGAAAATCGGAGATGTAGATGGGTCGACTATTTGACGATGACGAATCGAAGTTCATCCCCGGGCCGAAGCCGGGCACGCAGAAGGGTTACATGAAGGGGCTGAAGCAGGTACGCAGCGCATTCGACGCCGCGTCTATCGAAGCGATCACCCTCAGGTGATCGCCCAGGCGCCACCTGAACTACAAGACGCGATGGACCTGGCCTTTCTGACCGCTCAACGGCCGGCCGATGTGCTGAAGGCCTCAACCAACGACCTCAACAATGGTTTCCTGCTGGTGGGCCGGGGCAAGACCGAGAAACGCCTGCGCATCCGATTGTTCGAAGGAGCCGACGCGTCGGCGCTCAGCGTCTTCCTCGAAGCACTGCTCGAACGCAAAGCGATGAATGGAGTCAAAAGTTCAAGCCTGATCACCAACCAAGCAGGCTTGAGAATGAGTTATGCCATGCTGAGAAATCGCTGGGATCAAGCCCGAGAGAAAGCAGCCACGAAGGCCGCAGCCGAAGGTGATGCGACGCTTTCCACCACGATCCGCCGGCTCCAACTCAGTAATAAAGGAGTAATAAAGGGGACAGTAATAAAGGACAATAAAGGGGACAGATTTATTTTTTTGCTCTCACACGCATGAGAAATAAGTCCGTCTCCTTATCCGCGAATCCACAGCCGTTAGCGGTCTTTCGCGAAGGGTTACTTTGGGTTGTGGATTGCAGCCTTTGGTGACCGGCAGCAGCCGACCAGAAGCGGTCAATATGTCCTATAAATAAATCTATAAATAAATCGGTCCCCTTTTCGGTCGAGACGCTGCCATGTCCGCCCCGAGCATGACCCTGTACCACAACCCGCTTTCCCCCTTCGTTCGCAAAGTCATGGTGCTGCTGCACGAAACCGGACAACAGGACCGCGTGGCGTTGCAGGCCAGCGTGCTCACCCCGGTCAACCCGGACTTGACCCTGGTCGACGACAACCCCCTGGGCAAAATCCCGGCTCTGCGCCTGGCCGACGGCAACATCATCCACGACAGCCGGGTCATCCTCGACTACCTCGACCACCAGCACGTCGGTAACCCGCTGATCCCCCGCGAAGGATCGGCTCGCTGGCGACGCCTGACCCTCGCTTCGCTGGCCGACGGGATCATGGACGCGGCCGTGCTGGTGCGCTACGAAGTCGCCCTGCGTGCCCCAGAGAAGCACTGGGACGAATGGCTCGACGGCCAGCGCGACAAGATCCTTCGCACCCTGGCATTGCTGGAAAAAGACGCGATTGCCGAGCTGACCTGCCACTTCGATGTGGCGGCAATCAGCGTCGCCTGCGCCCTGGGTTACCTGGACCTGCGCCATCCCAATCTGCAATGGCGCACATCGAACCCGCAACTCGCCGCCTGGTATGCCGACGTCAGCCAGCGCCCGTCGATGCTGGCGACTGCGCCGAAGGTGTGAAGCCGGCAAGGCCCAGTACCTAGCAGTTCTGCTAGTTGGCAACACCTGAAAAAACTCCGATGCTGTAGGTCCTGCTTTTGGGACCTTGCACGGAGTTCCGTCGATGCCCTCCTCATCTCGCTCAATCGAGTTGTGTCGCTACCACTACGATCCCTTGGATCGCCAGAACGGCTGCAGAGTGCTGCAACAGCCAACCATCCAGCATTTTCACAACAAAAACCGGCTAACCACCGAGATCCAAGGCGCGACTCACTGGAGCTTTCTTCAGCATGACGAGCAGTTGCTCGCGCAACAGATGCACCTGGATGTCCCGACCACCACACTGCTGGCAACGGACCAACAACGTTCGGTATTGAACGCCCTCGACGCCCTTCGTCCTCATCCCCTCGCCTACATGCCCTATGGCCATCGCCCGGCGGAAAATGGGTTACTTAGCCTGCTCGGTTTCAACGGCGAACGGCCGGATCCGGTGACCGGGCATTATCATTTGGGTAATGGCTATCGGCAGTTCAATCCGGTGTTGATGCGGTTCAACAGTCCGGACAGTTGGAGTCCGTTTGGGGAGGGTGGGGTTAATTCGTATGCGTATTGCTCGGGCGATCCAGTAACCAAAGTGGATAAAACCGGACATTTTGGTCGTGCTATAGCAGCAATATTTTTTGTCGCGGCAGGAATAGGTAGTGTTGCTGGTGGCATCGAGATTTTGAAAAAAGATAATAAAACGACTCTAGATTATATTGGTGCCGCTGCGTTGATCAGTTTAGGTTTATTTCTAGTAGGAACGGGGCTGAGCGTGCCCAGATCATCAGCGATTGCCAGAAGGCAGGAGCTGGTTGCCGCAACTAATTCAGTTCAACCCCGCACGAGGTTGAATGGAGGCAGAATTAATTCGCAACTCCCTAGCCAGTACAATGAAAACGTCCACTTTAGGCCCTCTTCAACTGTGAACATAAATCCTGGTAGCACTAGTGAATTGCCCGGCAAATTGAAAAAAATACGTAGTTGATACGAGGCAGAGAGAAAAGGGACTGAAGAGAGAAAAGAGAGAAATGGGACGGATTTATTTATATTAATCCGTGGGACTGTCAGATTTTTTGTGTGCGGGCCGGTAACGGCCTACCATTAGGCAGGCCTTCATTTCACCAGGTCGACCTGATGAATCGATCCCCGTACAGGATCGCAAACTGATTCATGGCGTTCTTCCAATCATGGGCCGCGCTACCCCAGTTGGCGGTGATATTGGAGCAATAAAGAGCAATAAAGGGGACAGATTTATTTTTTTGCTTTATCCGCGAATCCACAGCCGTTAGCGGTCTTTCGCGAAGGGCTACTTGGGGTTGTGGATTGCAGCCTTTGGTGACCGGCAGCAGCCGACCAGAAGCGGTCAATATGTCCTATAAATAAATCCGTCCCCTTTTCTACTGGTCCCCTTTTCTACTGTCCCCTTTTCTACTGTCGTCGAGGTTCTCGGGAAGTAAGGTGCCTTGGCCTCGATGTTCACCTTGGATAAAGCGCTTCATGGGCGATCCCTGCGATGAAATCCTCAGAAATCATAGCAAGGGTTCGCGAAGGCGTTTTTACACACTCTGGGCCGATTTCTGCCGGTCGCGACCGACCGCATCGACCCATTGCAGACATCCAGTGTGCAGAGGCTTTTGTGAGTTAGTTTTGGACAGTCCAGAGCATCGTCTGAACCATGATATGCGGATGACTTTCTAGAGATTCCCATTCATCTATGAAGGAAAAGCCCAGCTTCAGATAGAAGCTCGAGGCTCTCGCATTGTCGGGAGAGACGTCCAGAAAAACGCGATCATGACCTTTCCCTATTGCGCGGGATTTCACCGCCTCAACCAGCTGAGTTGCCACGCTAGAGCCACGTGCAGAGGGTTCAACCCACATTCCGATCAAGTTATAGCGGTTCGTACCACTGACCCCGGCACCGATCATTCCCACCGCTTTGTCTTCCTTGATGGCTAACCAGAATTCCGTTCTGGCTGACGAGGCTCGTTCTTTCCACTGTTCGTCACTGTAGTTGGCAGCCGCTTGGTAACTGACACCAAAGGCTGTCGGTGTGTCCAAAAGCGCGGCGAGACGGACTTGCTTCAAAAGCATCCAGTCTTTTGCTTCCGTCGGTCGAATGTCCATGATCTTCCTAGAAGTCAGCGAAACCTTAACGTCTCACAATGGTGTTGAGGGGGCAATTGGGTTGGCATTGCTCAATCGCCGCTCCTGGCCGATTACAGCCTGTCATCACTCTGACCACAGGCGCTCCCATCGTTCGCAGTTGCGGAACACCACCCGAAAATTGCGGAACACTTCACTTTCCTGAAGGCATAAAAAAACCCCGTAACTCATTGAGCTACAGGGTTTTTAAGAGTGGAGGCCGAGGTCGGAATCGAACCGGCGTAGGTGGATTTGCAATCCACTGCATAACCATTTTGCTACTCGGCCTCAAATGTCAGATGCCCTAAAAGCAACATCAAACACATACAAACTGGAGAGGGAATCTAGATTTGCATCTACTTCCAACCCTTTGAAATCTAAAGGGTTTTTCTTGTTCCCTAATCAGGAATGGACGCAATTCTGGACTGCTTCTCGGGGCATGTCAAGAACGGGAAGTAAAAAAACTCCAACCCGGTCAACGCTATGGTTCGGCCATGGTGGCCGAACCACAGTTCACTCCGGCACTCGTTAGAGATACCAGCGATATTCCCGGGCGCTGATCTCCTGTTGGAAGGCCAGGTGGTCCTGGCGCTTGTTCTCGCAGTAGACGTCGACGAATTCCGCCCCCAAGCCTTGGCGCAGCTGCGGTTGGTGCTGCATGGCACGTACGGCTTCGAGCATTTCCAGGGGGAAGTCGATGCCGCTGTTGCGGTCTTCGTTGAGCGGTGGGATGGGTTCGCGGCCGGCTTCCAGGCCCTGTTCCAGTCCGACCAGGATCGCCGCCAACACCAGGTAGGGGTTGGCGTCGGCGCCGGCCAGGCGGTGTTCGATGCGCAGGTTTTTGCTGTCCGACTCGGGGATCCGCACGCAGGCGTCGCGGTCTTCGAAGCCCCAGCTGGCCTGGGTTGCCGCGTTCACGGTGCCGCCCAGGCGGCGGAAGGCGTTCTGATTCGGGGCGAAGATCGGCATGCAGCGGGGCAACAGCTCAAGGCAGCCGGCCACGGCATGGCGCAGGGCCTGTTGCTGGTTGGCGGCCAACAGGTTCTGGCCTTCGCCATCGTAGAGGCTGACGTGCACGTGCATGCCGCTGCCCGGGTGCTGCAGGTAGGGCTTGGCCATGAAGCTGGCGCGATAGCCGTGCTTGAGGGCGACGCCCCGGGTGCTGCGGCAGAACAGTGCGGCCCAGTCCGCGGCTTGCAGGCCGTCATTGAGGTGGCCGAAGTTGATCTCGAACTGACCGGGCCCAAGCTCCGCGGTGATCACGGTGGTGTCGATACCCTGGGCGCGCGCGGCCTCGACCATTTCATCGAGGACCGGAGCAAACCGTGACAAGCGCTCGATGTGCATGTTCGGCTGGTCGTCGGTATCGTCGGTCAGGGGATCGCGGGGGAACTGCGGCTGGCCGTCACGCAGTTGCTTGTCGAACAGATAGAACTCCAGTTCGAACGCCACCACCGGGTGAATCCCTTTGCGCCGCAAGCGTTCCAACACTTGCGCCAACACTTCGCGGGGTTCGAATTCGATGGGTTTTTCGGTGCCATCGGAGGTGATGAGCATCTGCCCCACCGGCTGCGCTTCCCAGGTCACCGGCTTGAGGGTGCCCGGCACCAGGCGCCGCACCGCGTCCGGGTCGCCGTCGTGGAAGCAGTAGTCGCCGATTTTGAACAGCCCGCCCTGCACCCCCAGCAGCACGCAGTTCTGCGGCAACTTGAGGGCACTGCCGGCCGCCACTTTTTCGAGCATCTCGATCGGGTAGCGCTTGCCGTAGAAGTGCCCGGGAATGTCCAGGGAGATGAGGTCGACGTAGCGCACCTCAGGGTAGCGTTGGCGGAAAGCACGTACTTCAGCCAGCAGGTCGGAACAGGCAGCGTCCATCATCAAAGTTTCCTGTGTTGTTATCAGGTGTAAACCCACAGCACGCGGGTGAGTTGGTCGGTGAGGTTGCCGTAGCGACAGCGGGTATGGCTGTCGAGTTGAAAGCTGTCGCCGGCCACTAGGGTCACCGGTTCGTCGTCTTCGTCCAGCCACAGCGTCAGTTCGCCTTCGAGCACGTAGCCGCCCTGCTCCGAGCTGTCGCTCAAGTGCCGCTCGCCACTGCTGGCACCGGCTTCCAGCCGGCTTTCGAGCATGGAGAACGAGGCCCTGATTTTCGGTGAAACGAGGATGTCGGTAATGCCATTGGCGTAGTACAGCGTGCGACGCTCGTCGGGCCGGGTCACCCAGGGCAGCACCTTGGGCTTGGGCAAGCTGTAGAAGTAGGTAGTGGGTACGCCCAGGGTTTCGCTGATGGCCGTCAGGTCCGCCACCGTGGGCCGTGACAGGCCGCGCTCGACTTGCGACAGGAAGCCCACGGAGCGGTCGATTTTGTCGGCCAGCTCCTTGAGGGTGTACTTCTTGTGCTTGCGCAGGTCGTGGATGAGGATCGCCAGCGCGGCGATTTCTTCTTGCTTGTTCATGCCAGGGTTTCCCGAAGAGAATTCATCAAATGCTGTCACGCAGGCGGTACCAGGCCTTGCCGATGGCTTCCAGGGGCGCAGCCAGGTATTTGCCGCCGGGGAAACGCTCATTGTTCAGGCCCTGATACAAGGCCAGCCCATCCGCGTCACCGAGAATCGCGTCGGACACCGCACGGGCAGCGGCCAGGGTCGGCAGCACGCCATGCCCGGAATAGCCCTGTAACCAATAGAGATCGCCCCGCCGGCCGATATCGGGCGTGCGCTTGAGGGTCAGGTCGATATGCCCGCCCCAGGCGAATTCCAGTTCGACCCCCTTGAGCTGAGGAAACACTCGCTCGAGAAACGGCCGGGTCGCCGCAGCAATGTCCCGGGGCATGCCCCCCAGGTAGGTGCAGCCGCCACCGAACAGCAGGCGGTTGTCCGGTGTGCGGCGGAAGTAGTCGAGCACGAACTGGTTATCGGTGACGCAGACGTTGCCCGGGAGCAAGGCGCTGGCCTGCCCGGCCGGCAGCGGCGCGGTGGCCACCTGGTAGGTACCCACCGGCAGGACACGGCTGGCCAGTTGCGGATCGAGCTGGTCGAGGTAGGCATTGCACGCCAGCACCAGCACGTCCGCCCGGACGCTGCCGCGCTCGGTGGTGACCCGGTACTGACCGCCCTCCTCTCGATAACTCAGGGCTTTGCTCTGTTCAAAGATGCGCCCGCCCGCGCGCTCGATGGCCGCGGCCAGGCCCAGGGCCAGCTTCAGTGGGTTGAGGTGCCCGCCTTCGGGGTCATAGAGCCCCGCCTGATAGCGATCGCTGGCGACCCATTGGGGCAACTGGTCGCGGGGGATGAACTGCAGGCCATCGTAGCCCCACTTGTGACTGGCCTCATGCTGCCACTGCGTGAGTAGCCTGACCCGGCGTGGCATGACCGAGGTCCACAGATGGCCGGGACGATAGTCGCAATCAAAACCATGGCGGGCCGGCAGCTCACGCAATTCCTGCGCGGCCCAGCACATGCTGTCCCACAGGCGGCGCGCACGCTCATGACCGAGCGCGGCCTCCAGAGGAGGCATGTCACACGACCAACCGAGTATCGCCTGCCCACCATTGCGCCCCGAGGCGGCCCAGGCCACGCGACTGGCCTCCAGCAGCGTCACCCGCTTGCCCGCCAGGGCCAGGCGCAGGGCCGTGTGCAAGCCACTGAAGCCGGCCCCGATGATCACCACCTCGGTACGGTGCTCGCCCTCGAGCGCCCCACGCTCCAGCAAACGGTCCGCACAACTGTGGGCGTAATAGCTGGCGACATGCTGGGTGGACTGCTGGAACATAGGGGCACCATGAAATTATGTTTTTATAATTTCATGAAAAACTACAGTATAAATTTCACACGCGCAATCCACCCCGGCATCGGAAACCTCAATGGGGGTTTATCCGACGGCTTGCCGACTCATGGGTGGTCAGGCGACTTGCCCTGGAACCGCGCCCGGTAACGCCCCGGGCTCTCGCCCGTCCACTTCTTGAAGGCACGATGGAACGCGCTGGGCTCCTGAAAGCCGATCTGCTCGGCAATCGCGGTGATGCTCGCCGGGGTCCGGCGCAGTTGCTCGATCGCCACCGCGCGGCGCACCTCGTCCTTGATTTCCTGGTACGAACCGCCTTCGCGCTCCAGCCTGCGCCGCACGGTACTGGGGCTCAAGTGCTGCTCCTCGGCGAACGCCTGCAAGGTCGGCCATTGGCTGTAGTGGCTGTTGCGCAACCGCTGATGAACCTGGGAGGCCAGGCCATGCTGATTGCGGAAGCGGATCACCAGCCATTGCGGCGCGGTTCGCAAAAACGACTTGAGCGAAGCCAGGTCCTGCACCACCGGCAAGTGCAGAAAGCGGCTGTCGAATTCGATTTCGGTGCACTCGGCGCCAAAGGTCAGGTTGTTGCCCCAGAGCAACGCATCGTCACTGAGGGACAAACGCGGATGACGAAAGTCCGCGCGGTCGATGGGAATCCGCCGCCCGCCCAGCCAGCACAGCAGGCTGATCATCAACACCAGGAAGGTCTCTTCGGCGAAACGCGCCACTTCATCGTCGCGGGCCTGGGTCTGCACGCTGATCACCGCGCGCTTGCCGCGCACCGTCAAGGTGCCGCGAAAGTCGCGCAGGAACAGGCCGAAGTTGACCAGGCACTGGCGCATGGCTTTTTCCAGCGTCGGTTCCTGGATCAGCGCGCGGCAGATCAGGGCGAAACTACCGGGGGGCATGCCGTGGGAGTCCAGCCCGAAGAATTCGTCGTTCAATTCGCGGATCTGCGCCAGCCACAAGGCGGCAAATGCGTTGGCGGGTACCCGCGCGGCCGGCTGGTCGATCAGGGCCGGATCGATGCCGGCGACTTCGAGTACAGACCGCAGGCGCTGCGGCTGGTCACGCAGCGCATGGATCATCGGGTACATGAAGTAGACCGCCACTGAATCCGTTTCCCGCATGTGTTCCTCTCTGACTCATCATCCCAACATGGCAAAAAACGCCACCACCCTTGCACAGTTTTGGCATAGGCCACTGGCGTGCCTGACTCTAGACTCGCGGCCATATCAACAGGCACTGCAGCGCAGCCCGCCAGACGTCGCCCATAGTACGCGAGCGGCTGACGGTCCACGATGTTTAGCCAACGAATTGAAGACGTACCGAGGAATCCACCATGAACCCTTCCGATGTTTTTGTAGTCAGCGCCGTCCGTTCTGCCATTGGCGCCTTTGGTGGCTCGCTCAAGGACGTTTCGCCCATCGACCTGAGCACCGCCGTCAGCCGCGCCGCCATCGAGCGCTCGGGCCTGGCCCCGGAACTCATCGGCCACGTGGTCATGGGCCACGTGATTCCGACCGAAACCCGCGACGCCTACGTGTCCCGTGCCGTGGCGATCAATGCCGGCCTGACCAAGGAAACCCCGGCGTTCAACGTCAACCGCCTGTGCGGTTCCGGCCTGCAGGCCATTGTCAGTGCCGCCCAGAGCCTGATGCTCGGCGATGCCGATGCGGCCCTGGCCGGTGGCGTCGAATCCATGAGCCGCGGCGCGTACATCCTGCCCCAGGCACGTTGGGGTGCGCGGATGGGCGACATGCAGGCCGTCGACTACATGCTCGGCGCCTTGCATGATCCGTTCGCCGGCATTCACATGGGCATCACCGCGGAAAACATCGCCGAACACTACGGCATCACCCGCCAGGCCCAGGACCAACTGGCGCTGGTCAGCCAGCAGCGCGCTGCCCGGGCCATTGCCGAAGGACGTTTCGAAGGGCAGATCGTGCCGATTGAAATCGCCACCCGCAAAGGCACGGTGACCTTCGCCACCGACGAACACGTGCGCACCGATGCCAGCCTGGAGCAACTGGAGCGCATGAAACCTGCGTTCAAGAAAGACGGCAGCGTCACCGCAGGCAACGCCTCTGGCCTGAACGATGGCGCCGGCGCGCTGGTCCTGGCCACCGGCAAGATGGTCATGGAGCAAGGCCTCAAGCCCCTGGCCCGCCTGGTGAGTTATGCCCACGCGGGTGTCGAGCCGTCGATGATGGGCCTGGGTCCGATTCCCGCCACCCGCCTGGCGCTCAAGCGCGCCGGCCTGACCGTCGCCGACCTGGATGTGATCGAGTCCAACGAAGCCTTCGCTGCGCAAGCCTGCGCCGTTGCCCAAGAACTGGGTTTCGACCCGGAGAAGGTCAACCCGAACGGTTCCGGTATCTCCCTGGGCCACCCGGTGGGTGCAACCGGCGCGATCATCGCCACCAAGGCCATCCACGAACTGCATCGCAGCCAGGGCCGTTATGCGCTGGCGACCATGTGCATCGGCGGCGGCCAGGGCATTGCCGTGCTGTTCGAACGCGTTTAAGGACATGAGCATGAATCTGCAGCACATCGGCGTGATTGGCGCCGGCACCATGGGCAACGGCATCGCGCAGGTCTGCGCGCTGGCCGGCTTCAACGTGACCTTGCTGGACATCTCCGAGAGCGCCTTGCAGAAGGCGCTGGCCACCGTGGGCAAAAACCTCGACCGGCAGGTGGCCAAGGGCACGCTGAGCGAAGGCCAGAAACTCGCGGCCCTGGACAAGATCCGCACCGACACCGACTACGGCAGCCTGCACGGTGCGCAAATGGTGATCGAGGCCGCCACCGAGAACGTCGACCTGAAACTGCGCGTGCTGCAACAGATCGCCGCCCAGGTCAGCAGCGACTGCGTGATTGCCTCCAACACCTCGTCGCTGTCCATCACCGAGTTGGCGGCCAGCGTCAGCGAGCCGGGGCGGTTCATTGGCCTGCACTTCTTCAACCCGGTGCCGGTCATGGCGCTGATCGAAGTGATTCGCGGCCTGCAAACCAGCGACGCGACCCACGCCCTGGCCCTGGAAATGGCCATGGCCCTGGGCAAGACCGCGATCACCGCCGGCAATCGCCCGGGCTTCGTGGTGAACCGGATCCTGGTGCCGATGATCAACGAAGCCATCCAGGTGCTCGATGAAGGCCTGGCCAGCGCCGAAGACATCGATGCCGGCATGCGCCTGGGCTGCAACCAGCCCATCGGACCGCTGGCACTGGCCGACCTGATCGGCCTGGACACCTTGCTGGCGATCATGCAAGCGTTCTACGACGGCTTCAACGACAGCAAATACCGCCCTGCCCCGCTGCTCAAGGAAATGGTTGCCGCGGGCTACCTGGGACGCAAGACCGGTCGTGGTTTCCATCGCTATGACTGATCGCTGCTCACGCTTTGCCGAGAGCCGGGACAAGGCCCTGGAGCTGTTCGCCAGCAAGGGGTTCGGCCAGGTCGGCATGCGTGAGCTGGCAACGTACCTGGGGCTTACCCCAGGTTCGTTGTATCACCACTTCCCCAGCAAGCAGCACTTGCTGCTGGACCTGATCGAGGAGTTCTACGAGGAACTGCTGACCACCCTCAGCCGCCTCGAGCGCCAACCCCGGGACCCGCGTGACAGCCTGCACGCCCTCATCCAGGCCCACCTCAGCCTGCATCAGGAGATGCCTTGCCACTACCGCCTGGTGGAACGCGACAGCAGTTGCCTGAACGAGGATCAGCAAGCCCGCGTCCGGCAGTTGCAGGAACGCTATGAGCAGCACCTGATGCGCCTGCTCTGCACCACCCAGCGCCTGCCCGACCTCCGCTCACAGGCCACCGGACACGCCATCGCCAACCTGCTCAACGGCGCGCCCAACTGGCTGGCGCAGCACCCGCTGGAAACCTGGGAACGCAACCGTCTGCTGGAAAGCCTGATGGTCGGTGCCATTGAACGCGTGCTGTGGGATGACGCCCAGATGGCCGCTGTTCAGGCCAACGTTGCCTGAGTAATTCCACCCCGCCGCAAGCCCCTTTCACCTCCCTCGCCCCATCACCACCCACTCGATTCGAAATCGGTCAACGCCCCGTATCGCCTGCTTCCGAACCCCTGAAGCGCCGCGCCAGCACCTGACTGCCACCGGCAATCACCAGCGCGACCATGATCAACACGACGGCAACCGCAAAGGTGATCTGCATGCCGGTCCCAATGGCCTGCGGCTGCGCACGGATGAGGTCGGACACCCCCGAGCCCAGGGCGAACACCGCCCCCATGAACGCCGCCCCGGTGATCAACCCAAGGTTGCGCGACAGGCTGAGCAACCCGGCGATCACACCCCGCTGCTGCGCACTCACACCGCCCATGATCAAGGTGTTGTTGGCTGTCTGGAATAACGCATAACTGGCGGTCAGGCTCATCATCGGCACGACATAGCCGGCGATCCCCAGGCGGGCCGGCAGCATCGCCAATGCACTCGCGCCAAGAGCCATGGACACGAGCCCGAGCACCGTCATCCGGCGGGCGCCGAAACGGTCGACGATGCGGCCAGCCGGTACCCCGGTCAGCGCCGCGACACCGGGGCCCGCCGACAGGACCAGCCCGACCGTCAGGGCATCGAGCTCCAGCCCTCGGGCGAGGTAAAACGGCCCGACCACCAAGGTCGACATGATCACCGTCGAGACCAGCAGGCTCATGGCAAGGCCCGCGCTCAAGGATCGATTGCGCAACAGCGCCAGGCACACCAGCGGTGCTTCAACCCGTGACTCGACCCAGGCAAAGAGCCCGACGCCACAGGCGGCCGTCAGCAGCAGAATGCCGTTGAGCGCGCCGAAGTGGCCCTGGCCGAGGGTCATGGCCAGCGCATAGGCGGCGAGCGTGAGCGCCAGTACCAGCGTGCCCACGGCATCAAACGCGGCTTTGTTGCGAGGTGTGCGTGGACGGTCCGCGGGCAGGTATCGCCAGGCAAGCAATAGGCTGATGATGCCCAGCGGCACGTTGACCAGGAAGATCGCCTGCCAGCCGACACTGGCGATCAACACCCCGCCCAGGGACGGCCCCAACGTCGTGCCGAGCGCCGACATCGAACCCAGCAACCCCATGGCCCTGCCCGTTCGGGCCTGGGGCACGGTGTCAGCGACCAGGGCCACGGTCAGGGCCATCATGATCGCGGCGCCAAGGCCCTGCACGGCGCGGGCGACGATCAGCCAGCCGAGCGTTGGCGCCAGGCCGCACGCCAGTGAAGCGCCGGTGAAGATGACGATTCCGACCAGCAGCAAGCGCCGACGCCCCACCAGGTCGCCGAGCCGGCCGACACTGACGATCAAGGTAGTGATGGCCAGCAGGTAGGCCAGGACAATCCATTGCACCTGGGCAAAGGACGCGTCGAACGCCCGGGCCAGGGTCGGCAAGCCGGCATGGGCGATGCTGGTATCCAGTGACGGCAACACCATCGACAGCGACAGACTGGCGAGCGCCCACCGGGCAGCAGGCGTCGGCTTCGCGCCTTCAACGGTATCGGCCTGGGTCATGGCATTCATGGTTTTGTGGCTCCAGAAAAGTCGTAATCCAGAGCCTATGCCGGTTGCTGGCAAGGCGGAAGGAGCAGCATTTGCACTCAATACCTGCACCAGACGCCATGCCATGACAGGCCGTGCTACCGTACAAGTATGTCGACACCCGATCTGAACTTACTGATTACCCTGGACGCGCTGCTCGCCGAAGGCAGCGTTGCGCGCGCGGCCCAGCGGCTGCACCTGAGCCCATCGGCGATGAGCCGGGCGCTGGCGCGATTGCGCACCACCACCGGCGACCCGCTGCTGGTCAGGGCCGGACGCAGCCTGGTGCCAACCCCGCGTGCCATTGCCTTGCGCGAACAGGTCCGGCAACTGGTGCACGACGCCGAAGCGGTGCTGCGTCCGGCCGAACAGCTGGACCTTGGGCAACTGGTTCGCACCTTCACCCTGCGCACCAGCGACGGCTTCGTGGAAAATTTCGGCCCCGGCCTGATCGCCCGCCTGCGTGCTGACGCCCCTGGCGTGCGCCTGTTTTTCCTGCAGAAACTCGACAAGGACAGCGCGCCGCTGCGCGACGGCAGCGTCGACCTGGAAACCGGCGTGGTCAGCGAGTCGACCAGTCCGGAGCTGCGTAGCCGGGCCCTGTTCGAGGATCGATTCATTGGTGTGGTGCGCACCACCCACCCCTTGAGCCAGGGCGAAGTTACCCCGGCCCGGTATGGGGCCGGCCAGCACATCCTGGTGTCACGCCGGGGCCTGGCCAAGGGCTTGCTGGACGAGCGATTCCAGTCCCTGGGGCTGACACGGGACGTCGTCACCCTGGTCAGTGGCTTTTCGGCCGCGCTGGCGCTGGCGCGGGCTTCGGACCTGATAGCCACCGTCCCCGAACGCCACACCCACCACCTGCGTGCCGGCCTGCACAGTTTCGTGCTGCCACTGCCGGTGCCCCCAATCACCCTGTCGATGATCTGGCACCCACGGATGGATGCCGATCCCGCCCACCGCTGGTTGCGCGAGTGCATTCGCCAGGAGTGCGCCGACGTGCTCAGCCAACCGGCAGCCGAGTTCTGATACCTCGGCTGTAGCCGTCGGTAACATCGCGCCCCATCCAGGTGCGCCCGGACACCGAAGCCCCCTTGCTCTATCCGTCAAGCAAGGGGGCCCCGGCGCCGTGGCGTATTTTGTGCATGTCTTGGCGACTCCATTATGTTCGAAGCTCCCATGCGCCCCAAGGAACTGAAACTCTGGACCACCGGTGTCGCCCATCTACTGGACCTGCCCGCCGGACACCCACGGCTGGCGGGCTTGAGCCACTGGTTGCGGCAGGTGTGCCCGGTCGATCATTTCGTGTTGTTCGTCTACGAAGGCAACCACCGCCCCCTGGCCTTGTTCGACACGTTCCCCGCCGACAAGCGCGCGGTGTATGTCGATGACTATCAGTGCGGGCCGTATCTGCTCGACCCCTTCTACCTCGCCTGCACCCGCCGGCAGGCGCCGGGCCTGTGGCGCCTGCGCCAGTTCGCGCCCGACCATTTCTACCTCGGCGAGTATTACCTGACCTATTACCAGCAAACCGGCCTGGCCGAAGAAGTGGCGTTTTTCGTCGACCTCGGCGACGGCGCCATGGCGGTGCTCTCGCTGATGCGCTCCAGCGCCAACTGCGCCTTCAGCCGCGATGAAATGCAGTTGATCGAGTGCGCCCAGGCCGTGGTCGAACAGGTCATCGGTGAAGCCTGGCGCCAACGCCAGGCCCAGCAACCGCGCCCGGCCCAGGACCTGGACTTCAAGATCCGCGAAGCCTTCGACCAGTTCGGCGCACACAGCCTGACCGGCCGCGAACAGGAAATCGTCCGACTGCTGTTGCGCGGCCACTCCAGCGCCTCGGTGGCCGAACAACTGACCATCAGTCCCGGCACGGTGAAAATCCACCGCAAGAACATCTACGCCAAGCTTGGTATCGGCAGCCAGTCCGAACTGCTGGGGCTGTTCATCCGCGAGCTCACGGATAATCAGCTGCAAGGTTCAAGCGCCAAGCTGCAGGACGATCGCAGCCGCGCCATCGGCTTGTAGCTTTTGGCTTGTGGCTTGCAGCTGCCCCTATCCTATCCCCCAAGGGATATATACACGGCAAAACCCTCGTTGCTAGTTTGGCCCTCGACGCGCTGATTCATCACTGCAAGGGAGCCGTACCGTGAACGACAGCCAGCCAAGCGATATCGAGTTCTGCAATGTGGTCAAGCGCTATGGCGAGGTGCCGGCCGTCAATGGCCTGAACTTCGCCGTGCGGCGGGGCTCGTTCCATTCCTTCCTCGGCGGTTCGGGCTGCGGCAAGACCACCACCCTGCGCATGATCGCCGGCTTCGAGCAGCCCACCAGCGGCGAGGTGCGCCTGGCCGGTAAAAACGTTGCCGGGGTGCCCGCCTTCGAACGCCCGGTGAACATGGTGTTCCAGCATTACGCCCTGTTCCCGCACCTGACGGTGGCCCAGAACATCGCCTACGGCCTGCGTTATCGCACTCCACGGCCGGACAAGAACACCCAGGCGCGCATGGCCGACGAGGCCCTGGAAATGGTGCGCCTGAGCGGCTTCGGCCAGCGCAAGCCGAGTGAGCTGTCCGGCGGTCAACAACAGCGCGTGGCCCTGGCCCGGGCGCTGGTCAACAAGCCTACGGTATTGCTGCTCGACGAGCCGCTGGCGGCCCTCGACCGCAAGCTGCGCAAGGAAATGCAGTCCGAGTTGCTGCGCCTGCAACGGGAGGTCGGCATCACCTTCGTGCTGGTCACCCACGACCAGGAAGAAGCGTTGTCGATGAGCGACAGCATCAGCGTGATGCACAACGGCTCGATCATCCAGACCGCCACCCCCGAACAACTCTATGAAGCCCCGGCCAGTCGCTACGTGGCCGACTTCATTGGCGAGTCGAATCTGTTCAACGGCACGGTCCACCGGCTGCACGGCAACTCGGTGGTGTTGCGCACCGCCCAGGGCCTGGAGCTGACCAGCCCGCTGACACCCACCGGTAAACCCCTGAGCGCTGACGCCGACGGCTGCATCGCCGTGCGCCCGGAGCTGATCAGCATCGCCGGCGCCAACACCGACATGACCCGCGAAGTGACCCTGCAAGGCTGCGTGGAGGACCGCATCTACCTGGGCAACTCCACCGAATACCGGGTGCGCACCCGGGCCTTTGGCGTGGTCTGCGTGCGGGTCCCTCGCCAGCAGGATCACGGCGCCAACGTATTCGAACACGGCGCTGCGGTCAGCGTCGGCTGGGATCACGCCAATGGCCTGGCCATGGCGTTGTAAATCATCGATTCGTTTCATCAACCGGATGTGGAGCGTGCCATGGACCAGAAGACGTTTATCAAAACCCTGCGCAGCTGGCAGAACGGCTCGATCAGCCGCCGTGAATTCCTCGGCCGCACCGGCCTGGGCATTGCTGCGGCAGTGGTCGCCAGCAACCTGCCGGGCCTGCTGACCTCGACCGCCGAGGCGGCCGAGCCGACCAAGCTCGGCGATCGACTGTCCCTGGCCACTTGGCCGAACTATCACAGCCAGGAAAACCTCGACGCCTTCGCCAAGACCACCGGTGCCCGGGTCTCCATGAGCGTGTTCGGTTCCAACGAAGAAATGCTCGCCAAACTCCAGGCCGGCGGCAGTGGCTGGGACGTGTTGGTGCCGACCAACTACACCATCAGTACCTATGTCGGCCTGGGCCTGATCGAACCGCTGGACCTGTCGCGCATTCCCAACTTCGATGCCGCCGCCTTCCAGCAGAAGTTCATGGCCCAGGGCACGGTGGACGGCAAGGTCTATGCGGTGCCGAAGAACTGGGGCACCACCGGCATGCTCTACGACAGCGGCAAGCTGAAGAACGGCCCCACCAGCTGGAAGCAATTCTGGGAAGCCGCCCAAGGGCCCGCCAGCGGCCGGGTGATAGTGCATGACTACCAATTGACGGCCATTGGCAACGCCCTGAAAAGCTTCGGTTACAGCTTCAACTCCCTGGACCCGAAAGAACTGGCCGATGCGGAAAAATTGCTGATTCAGGTCAAGCCCCACCTGTTCGCCATCAACTCCGACATCCAGCCTTCGATGCGCAGCGGCGACGCCTGGCTGGCGATGTGCTGGACCGGCGACGCCTCGCAATTGCATCGCGACAACCCGCAGATGCAATTCGAACTGGGCAAGGAAGGCGGCGAGCTGTGGAGCGACTTCTTCGCCATCCCCAAAAGCTCGGAGCACAAGGACGCGGCCTATGCGTTCATCAACTACCTGATGGACCCGCAGCACAACAAACTTGAAGTGTTGAGCCACGGCTACCCCAGCGGTGACAAGCGCGTCGATGCCCTGCTGCCGGTCGCCATGCTCGACGATCCGATCATGTACCCGGCTGCCGAAGCCTTGAGCCCCCTGGAGTTCGGTGCCGCCGCGACACTCACCAGCCCTGCGCGCGCCGAGCTGATGGCCCGCTTCAAGTCAGCCTGATCGCTTTGCCATGGCCCACGAGGAGTCGCCCATGAATGCCGCCACCCACCCGCAGACGGTGCTGCCGGGCAATGCCCTGTCCGCCGGGGTTCGCCCACGGCGCAGCCTCGGTCGGCGGATCACCCTGCTGATGCTGTTGCCCTCGACCCTGTGGTTCCTGCTGCTGTTGCTGATGCCATTGGTGATTATCCTGGTGTTCAGCTTCGGTGAGCGCAGCGCCGTCGGCGGTTATGACGGCGGCTTCACCCTGGGCAACTACCTGAACCTTGGCTCGCGGGCCGCGGCGTTCGGCAACACCTTGTTGCTGGCGCCGCTGGGCACCCTGGTGTGCCTGGTGGCGGCCTATCCGCTGGCGTACTTCCTGGCGGTCAAGGTCAGCCGGAACCGCTCGCTGTTGCTGACACTGGTCATCGTGCCGTTCTGGACCAGCTTCCTGATCCGCACCTATGCCTGGATCTTCATCCTCAGCGGCAAGGGGATTCCGGCGCTGCTGGCCAGCCTGGGCCTTGAGGACGTGCGGTTGATCAACACGCCGTGGGCGGTGCTGATCGGCATCGTCTACGGCTACTTGCCGCTGATGGTCTTCCCGATCTACGTCAGCCTGGAAAAACTCGACAAACGCCTGCTCGAAGCCTCCGCCGACCTCGGCGCCAGTGCCTTCGAGAGCTTTCGGCGGATCACCCTGCCGCTGTCCGCGCCGGGGATCATCACCGGGGTGATGCTGGTGTTCATCCTGCTGATGGGCGAGTTCCTGATCCCGGCCATTCTCGGTGGCGGCAAGGTGTTCTTTGTTGGCAATGCGCTGGTCGACCTGTTCCTGCAATCGCGTAACTGGCCGTTCGGCAGCGCGCTGGCGATGACCCTGGTGGCGATGATGCTGGTGATCATCGGCCTGTATTTGAAGATCGTGGCGCGCTACGGCGGTCGCCCTGCAGACGGAGGCCTGTGACATGTGGCTGCGCAGTTATTCCACCTCGCTGTACCTGTTCCTCTATGCCCCCATTGCCCTGATCGTGCTGTTCAGCTTCAACGCCGGGCGCAGTGGCCTGGCCTTCGAATGCTGCTCGGTGCAATGGTTCGGCCGCGCCTTCGGCAACCCGTTCATCATGGAGGCGCTGGGGCACAGCGCGTTCATTGCCTTCTGTTCGGCGGTGCTGGCCACCCTGTTCGGCACCCTGGCGGTGTTCGGCCTGCAACGGGTCGGGCGCAAAGTGCGGCTGTTGTTCGATGCCCTGACCTACTGCGCGATCATCATCCCCGGCATCGTCATCGGCATCTCGACGCTGATCGCCTTCATCAGCCTGTTCGACCTGATCAACCCGCTGCTGGCCCGCTGGCTGCCGGACGTGCCCCGGTTGAACATGGGCTTTTTCACCGTGATCGCCGCCCACTCGCTGTTCACCATGGCCCTGGTGATGGTCATCGTGCGCAGCCGTGTCGACTCCCTGGACAAGGCCTTGCAGGAAGCCTCGGCCGACCTGTACGCACCGCCCATGGCCACCTTCTGGCGGGTGACCCTGCCGCAGATCAGCCCGGCCATCATGGCCAGTTTCCTGCTGGCATTCACCTTCAGCTTCGATGACTTCATCATCGCCTTCTTCGTCGCCGGGTCCGAAACGACCCTGCCAATCTACATCTTTTCCTCGATCCGCCGTGGCGTGACGCCGGAGATCAACGCGGTCTCGACCGTGATCATCTGTGTCTCGCTGGCCCTGCTGTTCACTTCCCGTTACCTGCAAAACCGTCGCGCCGGCGGCCAGGAGTCTCACCATGCATGATCAGCTCTACATCAACGGCGAATGGGTCAGCCCGGACCTGGGCGGTTACCTGGAGGTCATCGACCCGGCCACCGGACAGGCCTTTCATCAAGTGGCGGCAGGCACCGAGGAAGACATCGACCACGCGGTGCGGGCGGCCCGGCGCGCGTTCGACAACGGCTGGGGCCAGACCTCGGGCGTTGAGCGCGCGCGGTGGCTGGAGGCGCTGGCCGATGAACTGGAAAGTGGCCAGCCGGCACTGGCCGAACTGGAAGTGCGGGACAACGGCAAACCGCTGCCCGAAGCGCAATGGGACATCGGCGACGCGATCGGCTGCTTTCGTTACTACGCCGGTCTTGCCCGAGAGCTGGACGAACGCCAGGACCAACCGCTGGCCCTGCCGGATGCCCGCTTCCAGTGCCGCATCCGTCACGAGCCGATTGGCGTAGCGGGACAGATCATCCCCTGGAACTACCCGCTGTTGATGGCGGCCTGGAAGGTCGCGCCGGCCCTGGCCGCCGGTGCCACGGTGGTGTTGAAACCGTCCGAACTGACGCCCTTGACCGCCCTGGAACTGGCCGCCGCCGCTGATCGCATCGGCCTGCCCGCCGGCGTGCTGAACCTGGTCACCGGCCTTGGCGCCGAGGCTGGCAGCCCACTGACCGAACACCCCGGCGTGGACAAGCTGGCCTTTACCGGCAGTGTGCCGACCGGGGCGAAAATCATGTCGGCGGCTGCCCGCGACATCAAGAACATCAGCCTGGAACTGGGGGGGAAATCGGCGTTCATCGTGTTCGACGATGCCGATGTCGAGGCGGCCGTGGAATGGATTCTGTTCGGGATCTTCTGGAACCAGGGCCAGGTGTGCAGCGCCACGTCACGCTTGCTGGTGCAAGAGCGCATCGCCGCGCGACTGATCGAACGACTGGTGGAGGAAACCCGCAAGATCACCATCGGCCCGGGCCTGCAGCCCGGCGTACTGCTGGGTCCGCTGGTGAGTCAAGGCCAGTACGACAAGGTGCTGGGGTTCATCGACCAGGGGCTGGCCAGTGGCGCCCGACTGTTGACCGGTGGCCGCCGTCCGGCCCACCTGCCCCAGGGTTATTTCGTGGAGCCGGCGATCTTCGATGAGCCTGGGCACAACAGCATCCTCTGGTGCGAAGAAGTGTTCGGCCCAGTGCTGTGCATCAAGCGTTTCAAGACTGAAGACCAGGCCGTGCAGATGGCCAACGCCAGCCGCTTCGGTCTCGCCGCCGCCGTCATGAGCGCCGACCCGCAGCGCGCCACGCGCATCGCCAACCAGCTGCGGGCCGGCATTGTCTGGGTCAACTGCTCGCAGCCGACCTTTGTCGAAGCGCCCTGGGGCGGCATGAAACACAGCGGGATTGGCCGGGAACTGGGCCAGTGGGGGTTGCACAACTACCTGGAGGTCAAGCAGGTGACCGAGTACATCAGTGACCAGCCGTGGGGCTGGTACCTGAAATAACCCGCCCGCCTTCCAGGCCGGCCACGGCGACGGTGGCCGGCCTGTTCGCGCTTACCAGAGTGGCAGGCTATAGCTGACGATCAAACGGTTCTCGTCGATGTCGCTGGCAAAGCTGGTGCGATAGGTCGCATTACGCCATTTCAAGCCCAGGTTCTTCATCGGGCCACTCTGGATCACGTAGCCGATGTCGGTGTTGCGCTCCCACTCCTTGCCATCGCCCGGCGCCGCGCCCAGGTTGATCTGGTCACCCTTGACGTAACGGGACATGAAGGTCAGGCCGGGAATGCCGAGGCCGGCAAAGTTGAAATCGTAACGGGCTTGCCAGGAACGCTCGTCCTGATTGGCGAAATCGTTGATCTGCACCAGGTTGACCAGGTAGGGGTCAGTGCCGTTGACGTTGGCGAACCCGGTATCGCCGCTCATTTTCTGATAGGTGAGGCCAAAGGCGTGGGCCCCCAGCGAGTAGGTGAACATGGCGCCGAGCATGCGGTTGTCGACGTTGCTGTTACCGTCGTCGGTCGAATCGGCCCAGCGCAGGTCGGACTTCAGCGACTGCCCCTCCACCACCGGCAACACGTGGGTCAGCGTCAGGTAGTTCTGCTTGTACAGGCCGTCCAGGTTCGCATAGTGATAGCCGGTGGTGAGCGCACTGTTCCATTTGTAATCGCCACCGATGAAGTCGAACTCGTCGGTGGTGGCATTGGCCCCGGTGACGATGTTGCGACGTGGCCCTTTCATGATCGTCATGTCTTCGCGGTTTGACGAGTTGCGCTGGCTGACCTGGGTCAGGCGACCGCCGTTGAACGTGAAGTTTTCCAAGTCCATCGAGTTCAACAAGCCGCCCTGGAACGTCTGGGGCAGCAGGCGCGAGTCGTTGGGCTGCAAGACCGGCAACTTGGGAATCAGGGTGCCCAGCTTGAGGGTCGATTTGGAGACCCGCAGCTTGCCGGTCAAGCCCAGTTCGCTGTAGTCGTCCGGTGCCCTTTTCGATGTTGGACCCTGTGGCAGCAACCCCGTGACACCGGCGCGATCGGGGCTCGAATCGAGCTTGATCCCCAGCAGTCCGAGGGCATCGACGCCCACCCCTACGGGGCCTTCGGTGAAACCGGACTCATAGCGCAGAATGAAACCCTGCGCCCATTCCTCGCCCTTGCTTTGGGGGGCGCCTGACTGGCGGAAGTCCCGATTCATGTAGAAGTTTCGGGTATCTACACTGGCCTTGCTGTCATCCAGGAATGCGGCTGAAGCCGGAGCACACACCCCCATGACCCCGGCCAGACCAGACAACTGAACAATACGGACAGAACGTATGACGTGCATAAGACTCTCTTTTTATTGTTGTGGGTTAGCACACCCGGGCAAACACCCTGGGCTCCAGACATTAGTTGCAAGCAGACAAACCCCACCGCCCGGCGCAGACCTGGATCTGCGCGGTTCACGACAACGGTGGAATCGAATCAGGCCCTAGAAATTGCGGCGACTGAGCTTGAGTACCCAGCCGACGATGCCGACCCGGAACAACAGCACGCAGATGACGAAGATCATCCCCAGGATCACATGCACCCACTCCCCCAACGGCCCGTTGGACAAGTAGCTTTGCAGGGTGACCACCACGGTGGCGCCCACCAGCGGGCCAAGGACGGTGCCGACGCCTCCGAGCAGGGTCATCAGAATCACCTCGCCGGACATGTGCCAGTGCGCGTCCGTCAACGACGCCAACTGGAACACCACGGTCTTGGTCGAACCGGCAAGGCCGGTCAGCGCCGCCGAAATCACGAACGCCAGCAGCTTGTGGGCATCGACGTTGTAGCCCAGGGAAATCGCCCGTGGCTCGTTCTCGCGGATCGCCTTGAGTACCTGGCCGTAGGGCGAGTGAATGGTGCGCTGGATGACGGCGTACCCGAACACGAACACCGCCAGCACGAAGTAGTACATCGTCAGGTTGTTGCTCAGGTCGAACACCCCGAACAACTGGCCGCGCGGCACCCCGTGCAGGCCGTTCTCACCACCGGTGAACGGCGCCTGTACAAAGATGAAGAACACCAGTTGTGCCAGCGCCAGGGTGATCATCGCGAAGTAGATGCCCTGGCGACGGATCGCCAACAGACCGAACAATAGCCCCAGAACCGCCGAGGCCAGGGTGCCGGCGAGAATCCCCAGCTCAGTCCCCAGGCCACTGTAGTGGCTGAGCAGGAACCCGGTGACATAGCCACCGGTCGCGAGAAACGCGGCATGACCAAAGGACAGCAATCCGGCGTAGCCCAGCAGCAGGTTGAAGGCACAGGCGAACAGGGCAAAACACAGCAACTTCATCAGGAACACCGGGTACACCGCCATGGGTGCCACCAGCGCGACGGCGAACAACGCCAGGTAGAACCAGCGCCTGCGCCGAACAGCCGCCTGCCGCCGCTCCTGCACCACTTGCGGTTGCAAGCGCACAACACCCTGCTTGATTTGCAGACTCGTCATCTTCATGCCTCCTTTCCGAACAGTCCCACGGGACGTACCAGCAGCACGAGCACCATGACCAGGAACACCACGGTATTGGCCGCTTCTGGATAAAAGACCTTGGTCAGCCCTTCGATCAGGCCCATGGCCAGGCCGGTGACAATGGCGCCCATGATCGACCCCATGCCACCGATCACCACCACGGCGAACACCACGATCAACAGGTTGGCGCCCATGGTCGGCGTGACCGAATAGATCGGCGCGGCCAGCACACCGGCAAAGGCTGCCAGGGCGGCGCCATAGCCATAGGTCAGGGTGATGAGCAACGGCACGTTGATGCCGAAGGCCTGCATCAGCTTCGGATTCTCGGTACCGGCGCGCAGATAGGAACCCAGGCGGGTGCGCTCGATCATGAACCAGGTGACCAGGCACACCGCCAGCGCAGCCACGATGACCCAGGCGCGGTACGTCGGCAGGAACATGAAGCCGAGGTTGTAGCCGCCCTTGAGTTGCTCCGGCATCGGATAGGGGGACCCGGACACGCCGAACAGTTTGACGAACGAGCCTTCGACGATCAGCGCCAGGCCGAAGGTCAGCAGCAAGCCATACAGGTGATCCTCACCCGCAATGCGCCGCAGCAGGAAGCGCTCGATCAACACGCCGATCACGCCCACCAGCAACGGTGCCAACACCAGCGCCACCCAATAGTTGACGCCCAGGTAGTTGAGCCCGAGCACCGCGGTGAAAGCGCCGAGCATGTACTGGGCGCCGTGGGCAAAGTTGATGATCCGCAACAGGCCGAAAATGATGGCCAGACCCAGGCTGAGCAAGGCATAGAACGCACCGTTGATCAGCCCCAGGAGTAACTGCCCGGACAGTACGCTCAGGGGAATACCGAATATCAGAGTCATGAATTACCACTCGCAAAAGTCCGTGACGCCCGGCTGCCAGCAGCCGGGCAAATAACTTCAGTCACGCATCGATCAGCTTTTGGTCAGCAGCTTGCACTTGCTTTCAGACACCGGACGGTAGGCCTCGTCCCCGGGGATGGTGCGAACAATCTTGTACAGGTCCCACTCGCCCTTGGATTCGGCCGGGGTCTTGACCTGGACCAGGTACATGTCATGGACCATGCGGCCATCGGCGCGGACCTTGCCGTTCTTGGCGAACATGTCATTGACCGGCGTCGCCATCATCTGCGTGCGCACGGCCTGCGCCTCGTCGCTGCCCGTGGCCTTGACCGCATTGAGGTAGTTCATGGTGGCCGAATAGATACCCGCCGGCACCATGCCCGGCATCTTGCCGAAGCGCTGGTGGTAGCGCTGGGCCCAGGCGCGACTCTCGTCATTCATGTCCCAGTACCAGCCCGTGGTCAGCATCAGCCCCTGGGTCACGCCCAGCCCCATGGCATGGACATCGTTGAGAAACACCACCATGCCGGCCAGTTTCTGCCCGGACTGGGCCACCCCGAACTGGCTGGCGGTCATCAACGAGTTGACGGTGTCGGCACCGGCATTGGCGAAGGCGATCACATCCGCCCCCGAGCCCTGGGCCTGCAAGATGTAGGAGGAGAAGTCACTGCTCGGGAACGGGTGCCGAACCTTGCCGACCACCTTACCGCCATCCGCTTCGACGACCTTGCTGATGTCCGCTTCCATCGCGTGACCGAAGGCATAGTCGGCGGTGAGGATGAACCAGTTCTTGCCGCCGTCGGCGAGCACCGACTTGGCGGTGCCGTTGGCCAGGGCATAGGAGTCGTAGGTCCAGTGGATGTGGTTGGGTGAGCAGTATTCATTGGTCAGGCTCGAAGCCGCCGCGCCGGAAATCAGCGCCAGTTTCCCGGACTGCTCCACCACCTTGCTCGCCGCCAGCACCACCGAGGACGCCACCATGCCGGTGACCATGTCGACATTGCGCTCATCGACCCACTGGCGCACGGTGTTGGCGCCGACATCCGGCTTGTTCAGGTCATCGGCGCTGAACACGACAATCTTCTTGCCATTGACCTGGCCGCCGAAATCTTCGATGGCCATGTTCAACGCTTCCAGGCCACCGGGGCCGGACAGGTCGCGGTAGGTCCCCGACATGTCCGCCAGGTAACCGATACGGATTTCGTCGTTACTGATCTCGGCCTGGGCCGCGCTGGCGATCAGGCTGGAGACGAGGATGGCGCTTGCTGTGTGCTGAAAAACCTTCATGTAGTTCACCCACTGTCCGAGTTTATTTTTATTGTTCCAGGCAAAGCGGCCCCGTGCCGTCTGGCTGTGGGCCACGGCGACATGCGTAGTGCGCGGGGTAAAACGGGGGTTCAGACGCCGAGACAGCTGTGCAGCAGATCCTGCTTGGCGCCCAGTTCGGCGGCGCTGATTTGCTCCACGATCTGGCCGTGTTCCATCAGGTAATGACGGTCGGCCAAGGGCGCGGCGAAACGGAAATTCTGCTCCACCAGAACGATGGTCAGGCCCTTGTTCTTGAGCTTGATCAACACCTCGGCGAGCTTCTGCACGATCACCGGTGCCAGGCCCTCGGTGATCTCGTCCAACAGCAACAGATTGGCGCCAGTACGCAGGATCCGCGCCATGGCCAGCATCTGCTGCTCGCCGCCAGACAGGCGCGTGCCCTGGCTGAAACGTCGCTCGTACAGGTTGGGGAACATCTCGTAGATCTCATCGAGACTCATGCCGTTACTGCGTACCATCGGCGGCAGCAGCAGGTTCTCCTCGACGTTGAGGCTGGCGAAAATGCCCCGCTCTTCCGGGCAATAGCCGACGCCCAGGCGCGGGATCAGGTGCGCGGAAAGACCGATGGTCTCGTTGCCGTTGACCACGATGGAACCGGTCCGGCGCCCCACCATGTTCATGATCGCGCGCAACGTCGTTGAGCGTCCTGAACCGTTGCGTCCCAGTAGCGTGACCAGTTCGCCGCGCCGCACTTGCAGGTCGATACCATGCAGGATGTGGGACTCGCCGTAGAAGGCATGCAGGTCTGCGATACGCAGTTGTTCGAATTCCGGGGGCTGCAGGCTGCTCATGCGTGTGCCTCCTCGAGCACGGCGGCTTCGCTGCCCAGGTAGGCCTCGCGCACCTGAGGGTTGGCGGAAACACTGGCGTAGTCACCTTCGGCGAGAATCGCACCACGGGCCAGCACGGTAATGCGGTCGGACAGCTCACTGACCACACTGAGGTTGTGCTCCACCATCAGCACCGTGCGCCCCACTGCCGCGCGGCGCACCAGTTCAATGACCATGTTCACATCCTCGTGCCCCATGCCCTGGGTCGGTTCGTCGAGCAGCAGCACGCCAGGATCCAGCGCCAGGGTGGTGGCCAGTTCCAGTGCACGTTTACGGCCGTAGGGCAGTTCGATGGTCTGGGTGTGGGCGTAGTCGAGCAGGCCCACCTGATCCAGCATCTGCATGGCCCGTTCGTTGAGTGCGTCGAGACTGCGCTCGGACTTCCAGAAGTGGAAAGAGTCGCCCTGCTTGCGTTGCAGCGCTACGCGCACGTTTTCCATCACGCTCATGTGGCCGAACACCGCAGAGATCTGGAATGAACGCACCAGCCCCAGGCCGGCAATCTCGTTGGGTTTGAGGTGGGTAATGGGCTTGCCCAGGTAGAGGATTTCGCCTCGGGTGGGGGGGAGAAACTTGGTGAGCAGATTGAAAACCGTCGTTTTTCCGGCGCCGTTCGGTCCGATCAATGCGTGGATGTGTCCCTTCTGCACACGCAGATCAACCGAATCCACGGCGGTAAAGCCGCGAAACTCCTTGGTCAGGCCGCGCGTTTCCAACACAAACTCTGGTGACATGTGGAGCCCTCTAACCTTGATTGTTCTTATTGGTTATGGCGCTGCTGACACACTTGCTTCCACGTTTACGTTTACGTAAGCGTTACGAAATATACAAAAGTCCTACAAAGACAACAGAATCAACATGTGTCCAAATGTTTCAAGATCTTTACTGACTTTCGTCGAGCCCTCAAGCACAGGCATCACGGGCGTTTTCCTTGGGCGAAAAACGTCGATTCATGCCCGCTCATACCACTCGTTTCGCGGCCTTGGGGACGCATCCGGTCAAACAAGACAGGCCCTGATGCCTCGCGCGCCCAACCAGTGTGGTGATCAGGAACGGGGCGTTGGGAGACACTCAGACATTGGTGAAAATTCCACTGACCGATTCGATATTGCCGCCATAGGGCACACTGGTTCCGGCGGCTTTGGCAATGGTTGACCATATACGCTGCATACCGACCATATGCTGACCTATGACCGGATTGCCCGTGTGGTGCTTGCGATCGGCCTGCGACGTAACATCAAGATAGCGCCCGGCACCCTCTCCGCTTTTGAGCAGTCCACTCGCGCCGCCCATGAGCACCATGGGCATGTCGATCATGTGCTCCGGCGCGCCATCCGCCATTTCACTGGTGAGCACGACGAGGGTATGTTGAAGCAGACTGTCGCCAGGCACGTGGGGATCCTGATAGCGGGCCAGTTCGTCCATCAACAATTTGACCCGCTGGACATACCACTGGCGGGTTCCTTTCCATAAGTCTTTCTGGTGGAGTCGATGAGCGCACTCGTGAGGATTATTGGAAGGGCCAACGTCGAGGATATTCAGCGATTCCGCCGAACGTCCGATCTGAACCGTCGCAACCCGAGTAATTCCGCAACTCAACGCCGTCGCCACCACCTGATGATGGTTGGCCTGGATCCGTGTGCGGTCCTTCGCTGACCGATAGTCCAGTGGTTCCAGGGTCAATGGCTTGCATTCGCCCACCGGTGGCTGGGTCAGCTCAAGGTCCTTGATCACCTGCTCCACTGAATCCAGATGGGTATCGAGTTTCTGTCGCTCGGCACCGGATAGCTTGCCTTTGATTTCCTGGATATCCGCCAGGGCGGTTTCCAGCAGCGCACTGCTCTTGGTGCGCTGATCAGGTGACACTCGACCGGTCTCCTTGAATAGCGCCTCTGCCATCAGCACCGGATCGCGATAAGGCGTTCGGATCGCCCCGCCCTGAAATGACACGAACCAGGGCGTACCGTCGACACCAGCATGGGGTCCCGCGAACAGACTGCGGTGAGACGGCTCAGTTCCCGGCAGCGCCTGGCCCAGCAGTATGTCGATCGACGACTGGCTCGCCTCACTGTCACGCAACACATAGTTCCAGCCCGTATGGCCAACATTGGCCGCTTCCGGCCCCAGGATAAGCCCGCGCAAGTAGAGTGATTGGTGACGATAGGCTGCCAGCTCAGCACTGACCTCATTCAAGGTAAACGCTGTGGTATCGCTGTTTTGTGCCTGCGGGTACCACAACCCGAGACCATCACCAAAACCGTAGCTGGTATAGGAGTCCACAGCCAGGCCATCGGGAACCACTACGAACACAACCTTCAACTTTGCTTGCTGGCTTTGCCCCGCCAGCGCCATGCGTGCCAGGCCGAATGGGGTCAAGGGGCCAAAGACACTGGCCGCCGCCAGGCCCGCGAGAAAACGCCGACGACTTTTCAGAATGCCCATGATCAGTTCCTCTCGGCTTTGTAGACAAACGCTTTGGACGTGCCCAATGTTTTCAGCATCTCTGCCAGGGAACCCGAGGTCTTCAAGCCGTCGGCAACCGCCTTCACCGTCCCGGACGTCGACACGTCAGACTTGTTGCCGAAGACAAAGCGGAAGTAACTATCAGCCATGCAGAACTGCGAGGCCGGGTTGTGCGGGATGATTTTGGCGATATCACGAACGTCATTGATCGGCTCGGTACCGGTCGCCATGATGAAGGGACCAGAAGCCTTGATCGGCACCATCTGCGGGTACTGGTTAAAGTTGTAGGCTTTTTCCTCGAGGCGATAGCGTCCCGCCGCGTCGTAGTGCTCCATCGAAGACCCGGTGTCATTCATGTACTGGTGACACCGCCAGCAACGTCCACCTGAGGCCTGTTCGCCGTTGGACGAGTCCCAGAACTCTCGAGTAGTGATCGCACGGGGTGGATACACCGGCTCAGTAGGGTCCGCCTCCACCGGGGCGCCGAACTCACGGCAAAACATCTGCTCGCGAATCATGATGCCGCGCTTGACCAACGATGTGCTCTGGTAGTCCGAAGTAGCCGCCTGAGTAAGGCCCAGGTGCAACAAGCCTCCTCGCTTCTCGTCTACGGCTACCTTTTTCAAACTATCGCCCGTGACCCCACTGATACCGTAGTGGGCGGCCAAAGCCTGGTTGAGGTAGGTGTAGGTCGGGTTAAGCAACTCCTCGAAAGTGCCTGCGTTCAACATCAGGTTGCGCGACAGCAGATACTGTTCCTGCACCATCAGTTGAATCATCTGCGCGCTCAGCCCCGGTTTTTCCTGAACGCCACGAATGGTCTTGGCGTAGTAGCTGACAAACCGGTTGAACTGCTCGATGCCCTTGTCCGTGCGCATCATGCGCTCGATCTCTGCCGAGATTTGTTGTGGGGTCTGCAGTTCGTTGCGCTGGGCCTTGGCCAACAGTTCGGCGTCCGGAGTGGTGCCCAGAAAGCCATAGGACAGCGCAGTCGCCAACTCGAACGGTGTCAGCTTGAACACACTGCCCCCCTCTGTCGTCGCCAACCCCAACTCCGAGCGATAGAGGAAATGAGGTGACAACAGCAGCGCGGCGATCAGTGCCGGCGCGCCCTGCTCGTCGAACATCGCCTGGTAGCGTAGACGCTCGGCATCACTGACAGGACGGCGGAACAGGTGAAACCCCAGTGACGTCACCAGATCGGACCCGACCTTCGATTGCGCCAGAACGCGCAACCGCGACGCCGGCACCTTGTCAGCCACCCACAACGCCATGTCATAGAACTGCTTGACGTCTTCTGCCTGCAGAATGCCCTTGTCCGCCTCACCGGGGTACTTGAAGTCTTTCTCCGACTTGTCGGCGGGTAGCTTCTCGGGATTGATCTCAACCATCAGGATGTCCCTGACGCTGGCAGCGTATTCGTCCGGGGTCAGCAAGCGTAGCTGCCGCACCCCGTGGGATTCGGACGGATCCAGATAAGGTTTCCACACGACGTTAAACAGGTGCTTGCTGATTTCGGTGGCGCAGGTGGTGTCGCAATGCCCGGACACCGGCATGCTTTTGATCTGTTTGACCAGCGCGTCCTGCCCCGCCACGCTCCAGGCCAGGGCCATGCGCAAGCTGTCGAAATATTCGACCGCGTGACATTTGGTGCAGGACTGGGCCAGCACCGTCGCCCCCAGGTTCTCGACAGGACGGTACGCGACCGCTGGCAATTGCCTGTCCTCGCTGGACTCATCTATCACCACCTGTTCCAGTTCCGGCTCAGGCTTTGCCTTCGCGTAAAACGGGTAGATGAACTTGTACTTGCCATAGTCCAGCACCTGCGTGGCGCTGCCACCCCAAGGCACCTGGATCACCTGGGGTTCTGCGCCACTCTGTGCCTCGCTGACCAGGCTGAAATGCCACTGCGCATCGCTCACCGACGCAGGCTTGCCCGGCGCGCGGATCGTCACCTTGACCTCGAGTTTTATCGGCCGCTCACGGTAACGCAGGTTGATCGTCTGAACCTTGTTGGTTTCAGACAGGGTGAAGGCCGTGTTACGCACCTGGGGAATCCAGTCTCTTACATCATTGAGCCTGAGTTGATAGTCGCCATAGGGCAGCCCGTTGAGGACTATCCCAGCTTCATTGTCCTCGGGGCTCCATGACAGCTGAACCAGCCGGCGATTGCCATCGGGGGATGTCAGGTAGCCGCTGATCATTTCTTTTTCAAACCCCGGCGGCGGCAGCATGGGCTGCAGCGCCAACTGCGTTTGCGGCAACTCGCTGGCATCGTAGCGCACGCGATAAATCACCCCGGCGACGTCGTCGCTGATCAGCAGGCTGCCATCGGCCAACTCAAGGAATTCTGCGGGCCGACCAATACAGGAGTTATCCAGGCAGTACACATCGAAACGATCGGGGTCCTGCACAAACCCGTTGATCAGCGGGATCTGATTGACCACCCGCGTTCCGCCCTGGATCGTCAGCATCTGCACATCCATTCCCGGGCTGGCGGCTGAACCGGCACCGTGCAACGCCACCAGCAAACGCTGGGTACCATTGGCAGTCGGATAGCCCTTCCAGAACCTGACGCCGAGCGGCGCGGTATTGGTCCCCAGCTCAAAGGCGGCTGGCACGTAATCCGTCGGATTGACCTGGGCCGGGGACTTGTCGGAGACAATGGCACCAGGCACCAATGGTGGCTGGATCACTCCCGGGTTCTGGTACTCCTCCTGGGTGAACCCGGGTGTGCCCTTGCCAAACAGGTAAGGCACACCGAAATGCAAGCCGGGGCCACTGATCCAGTTGACTTCATCGGGGTTGGGGAAACCCTGGCGATTGTTGTCGCTGAACCAGAGTGTTCCGTTTTGCGGGTTCCAGTCGAACCCCACCGAATTGCGCACACCCTTGGCCAGAACTTGTGATTCACCGGTTTCCAGGGAATAACGCAACAGCGTCCCGTAGCGCTGATCGGCGGGAATCATGCACAAGTTGCAAGGAACACCGACCGCCGTGTACAGCCACTTGTCCGACGGGTCCAGCGGGTTGAAGCGCAAGGGGTGTTTCATGTGCCAGATGCGGGTGTTGGAGCCGGAGGCCAGGGGCGGCAGGGGAAACAGCTTGTCGTCGGCCGGGAAGTTGAAGACCCGTTCCGGCTTGGGGTCCTTGTAATGGTTATCGGCATCGCGCAAGCGATACAGCCCGCCCGTGGTCGAGTAATACAGGTCACCGTCACGCCAGGCCACGCCATGGGGCTCTTCCAGGCTGCTGGCAATCACATGGATGGCCGTCGGTTTACCCGCCCCATCCAGTGGCAACGCATAAATCATGTCGGCAATCTTGCCGTCATAGACATAGGATGGAATGGCGCTGGAACCGACATACAGCACGTTCTTGCCCATGGCCATTTGCCGAGGCTGGATCAGTCCCTGGGCGAACAGCTCAATCTTGACCCCGGGCAAGCCGCTGAGCTTGCCGACCTCCACCGGTGGCCGGTACTTCACCGTCACCGCTTGCTCGTCACCCTCTGCTTGCTGGAAGGAGACAATGCGTGGCGTATTCAACGGGACAAAACCGTCAGCGACATTCATCACCAGTTGATAGTCGCAGGCTTTCAAGTTATCGAGATGGATCGTTTCACTGGCCTTGGCACTGATCGGAATCTCCTCGGCCTTGCAGCGTAAGACGCCGGTGACCACCTCATCGGCACGCGCAACACCGGGCACCGCCGGTTTCAAGGGCGCCTTGCCACTCAGGGTGGCGAAACTCAGGGTCAGGCGATTGCCTTCGAAACCACCGCATTCACCGAGCTCCTTCCAGGCGTCCTTCCATGGCCCACCCTGGAGCAAAGGCTCATAGGCGGGCTGTTGACACCACGCCCAACTGCCTGGCCCCAGCGGCGGGTTATCCTCATCTTTCCAGCACTCGAATTGCTGATCTTGATGCTGAACCTGCTGCCCCTGTTGATAGACCGTGCCCTTCTCATAGGCAGGTGCCGTGCATGACTGAAGCACAACAGGAGATGATTCGGATGTGCTGGAGAAAACCACCAGCGCGATGATCACGCCGAGCGCCACCAGACACATGACCCACAGCACACGACGCACACCGACAAACGTATCCATGACGCAAGCCTCATTGGTCAGCCAAGCGCTTCAAGACCGCGGGTATCCTGCCAGGTGAGCAAGGCGCGGTGAACCGCCTGACCCGGAGCAACTGACCACTAAAGAGGCGAGCCAATCCGGCGTTTCTAGTGAAATGTCTGCCAATACGGTTCCACTGCATGACCACGACATGGCATCAACGCCATAGAAACAGGAACAGATAGACACTCGTTCTTGCAACGCAACCCGTTACCAGTAGTGCGGCTGCCAATCGTTGACGCAAGCATTGCAAGTGCCGTCATGAAATATCCAAACGAGAAGGCGCGTCTACTGTCAGAGTTGACAGGTCCCCCCTTCACCTGACGGTTCACGGACTCGCCTGACGTCGCGAGGACGTGTTGAGTTCGCGCCCGAGGCTAACGTCACTGCAACCACCGAGCCCCTGACACTCACAATCATCAAGCGCGGTTCGTCCTCTTGTATGATGGCGCGCTAATGCAACGGATCGCGGATTCAAACCTGCCGATCACCACCGAGGCCTTTGCGGCCTGACACCTTCAGGGTGTGTCCTGTCTTAACAGCACGACGCTGGCCTGCAGCGCACGCGAGCACCGGTCCCGGTGTACGCCTGCCCGGGTCAGCCATCGTTCAGGAGTTTTCATGGATGTGCTTTACCGGACTTTCCACGAAGGAGAGTCCGCCCCGCGCCTGGCACTCAATCTGCTGACCCTCGGCCTGCTACTGGCCAGTGCCGTGCCCGAGGCCAGGGCCGCCGCTACCGAACTGCCAGCGGTCAACGTGACGGGCGAAGACGGTTCCGGCTACCAGGTCGACAGCGCCTCGGTCGCGGGCATCGAGGCGGCGTCCTTGCTCGATACCCCGGCGTCGATTGCGGTGTTCAACGACGCCTTGATCAAGGATCAACAGGCACGCCTGCTCAGCGAAGTACTGAGGAACGACGCCTCGGTGGGGGAAAGCTATGCGCCGGTCGGTTACTACGAGAACTTCATGGTGCGCGGCTTCTCATTGAACTCGGCCAGCAGCTACAGGATCAACGGCCGCACCATTACCGGCGAGCAGAACGTCGGCCTGGAAAACAAGCAACAGGTGGAATTGCTCAAGGGCCTTTCCGGCCTGCAGAGCGGCGTTTCCGAGCCCGGCGGGCTGATCAACTACGTGACCAAGCGGCCGACCGACGTACGCTCGGTGACGGTCTCCACCGACGACCGCGGCAGCGGTTACCTGGCCACCGACGTCGGCGGCTGGTTCGGCAGCGAACGACAGTTCGGACTGCGGGCCAACCTGGCCCATGAAGACATCCACTCCTATGTCGAACACACCAACGGGCAGCGCGACTTCGCCTCCCTGGCCTTCGACTGGAACATCAGCGACGCCGCGCTGTTGCAACTGGACCTGGAGTACCAGACCAGGGAACAGCGCTCGGCACCGGGTTATCAATTGCTCGGTGGCACAAGCCTGCCGCACGACGCCTCGCCGAAACAGTTGCTGGCCCACCAGAGCGGTTCAAAACCGGTGACCACGGACGCGCTGAACCTCAACGGCAACTTCGAGTACCGCTTCAGCGACACCTGGACAGGCAACCTCAGCGCCTCGCGCAGCCAGGTAGTGATCGATGACTACAGTTCGTTCTCCTGGGGTTGCTACGGCGCGGCCAGTTGCGCTGGCGTGGCCGTGCCCAACTACTTCAGCCCGCAAGGCGACTACGATCTCTACGACTTCCGCAGCCCGGACGATACCCGGCGCAACGATGAGGTGCAGGCAGCGCTCAGCGGACGCTTCGATACCGGCGGCCTGGGCCACGAACTCACCCTGGGCTCCAGCGCGTTCCGCCGCGTGGTGGATAAGCGCGACCCCATCAACCAGATGATCGGCAGCGCCAACATCGACAGCGAACCTGAGGATTTTGCCCCTTACCAGGGGCCGCTCAACGACAGTCAGCGACGCCTGGACAGTCGCCAGTACGGGCTGTTTTTCAATGACCGGATCAGCTTCAACGAGCACTGGCAGACCGTGCTCGGCGGGCGCGAGGTGCGCCTGGATGAGGAGGCCTTCGATAATCTGGGCAACACCACCCGGCACACCCGGCGCTATGAGTTCCTGCCCCAGGCCGCATTGATCTACAAGCCCGTGCACAACCTGGCGCTGTACACCCGCTACAGCAAGGGCCTGTCCCTGGGCGGCGAAGCGCCGTGGTTTGCCAGCAATGCCTTTGAAACCCTCGCGCCCACTGTTTCACGGCAAATCGAAGCCGGGGTCAAGTACGACTGGCAGCGCATCAGCCTGGCCGCGGCACTGTTCCAGATCCGCCAGGCCTATCAGTATTCCCGGCCCAATGACGACGGCTCGTTCACCTTCACCCAACAGGGCGAACAGAAGAACACCGGCCTCGAACTCTCGGCCAATGGCTGGGCCAGCGAACGCCTGCAAGTGACCGCCAGCGTCGCGGCAATCCGCTCCCGGGTCACCGGCAGCGATACCCCTGCCTATGAAGATCATCAGACGATCAATGTGCCGACACTGCGCGCCAGCCTCTACGGTGACTACGCCCTGCCCTGGGTCGACGGCCTGGCCCTGCTCGGCGGGGTGCAGTACAGCGCTGGCAAGTACGCCGACCCGCAAGGCCAGGCAGAAGCCGACGCCTACGCGATCTTCAACATCGGCAGCCGCTACAGCACCCGCATCGACGGCTATGACACCGTGTTCCGCCTGACCGTCGACAACCTGTTCGACCAGCGCTACTGGCGTGACGCCGGGGAATACATGGGCGACAACTACCTGTTCCAGGGCGCGCCACTGACCGCCCGCCTGAGTGCCTCGATCAACTTCTGACCCCGGCACGGGCGACGTCAATGCCCGCGAATGTAGTGCTCCAGCTGCCTGATCAGATCGGCCTGTTCAACGATGGCTTCTTTAACCAGATCACCAATCGACAACAGACCGATCAAGCGGTCACCCTCCACCACCGGCAGATGGCGCAAGTGACTGTCGGTCATGACCGCCATGCAGCGCTCGATACTCTGCTGACTGTCGGCCGTGACCACCGGTGAGCTCATGATGGCCCTGACCGGCGTGCCCACCGAAGAGCGTCCCTGCAAGACCACCTTGCGTGCATAGTCGCGCTCGCTGACCACGCCCACCACCACCCCGCCCTCGATGACCGGCAGCGCTCCCACATTTTTCTCGGCCATCATCTTCAGGGCTTCCAGCACCATTTCATCCGGCGCGATGCTGTGTACCTGCCAGTTTTGCACGACCTTCAACTTGAGCAACTGTGCGGCTGTTTTCATGCGGGTCTCCGCTGGCGTTGGCGGGCACCGGACCTCAGGGGATGAGACCCGGTGCCGTGGATGATTGATCAATCGAATGTCGCGTCGTCAGGCCACCCCGACCTCCACCACGCCGGCGTTGAGCCGTACCGGCCAGACCCGCAGGCGTTGTTGCGGGTACTCCAGGCAGCGTCCGTCCTCCAGGCGGAAATGCTGCTTGTAGATCGGCGATGCCACCACCAGCTCACCCTTGATACAGCCCACCAACCCACGGCCAACGACATTCGCGCCCGATTGCGGGTCATGATTGTCGATGGCGTAGAGGGTCCGCCCCTCGGCGGCCGGCAGGTAGAACACGGCCACCTGGGCGCCGTCGAGCCAGACGACGATGCCCGAGTTGTTCACCAGGTCCTGCTGGGCACACACCCTTTGCCAGGCCCGGGCGTTGTCCGGAGTTGAAAAACAAGCACTGCGCTGGGTCGTGGACTGGCTCATCGGACAAGCTCCTCGGTGACAGGGATAAGGTTGAGTTCGGCCGCCATGATCGGGCGCCGCTGCCCGCGTTCCTGGACAAAATGGATGTCCGGATCGGGACGCCGGTCGTTGACGAAGGTCCGGAAGCGCTTGAGCTTTTCCGGGTCCTGGAGGGCGTTGGCCCATTCGCATTCATAGCGGTCGACCACCGACTGCATCTGCGATTCGAGCTCCGCACCCAGCCCCAGGCTGTCGTTGACGATCACGTCCTTGAGGTAGTCCAGGCCGCCTTCCAGGCTTTCGCGCCAGACCGAGGTGCGCTGCAGTTTGTCGGCGGTACGGATGTAGAACATCAGGAAGCGGTCGATGTAACGGATCAGCGTGGCATCGTCGAGGTCGGTGGCGAACAGTTCGGCATGGCGCGGCCGCATGCCGCCATTGCCACACACATACAGGTTCCAGCCCTTCTCGGTGGCGATCACGCCCACGTCCTTGCTCTGGGCTTCGGCACATTCGCGGGTGCAGCCGGACACCGCGAACTTGAGCTTGTGGGGCGAGCGCAGGCCCTTGTAGCGGTCCTCGAGGGTCAGGGCCATGTGCACGCTGTCCTGCACGCCATAACGGCACCAGGTACTGCCGACACAGGACTTCACCGTGCGGGTCGATTTGCCGTAGGCGTGCCCGGTTTCGAAACCGGCCTCGATCAGCTCGGCCCAGATCTGCGGCAACTCATGCAACTGGGCGCCGAACAGGTCGATGCGCTGGCCGCCGGTGATCTTGGTGTAGAGGTCGTATTTCTTCGCCACCTGGCCGATCACGATCAGCTTGTCGGCGGTGATCTCGCCACCGGGAATGCGCGGCACCACCGAGTAAGTGCCGTTCTTCTGCATGTTGGCCATGAAGGTGTCGTTGGTGTCCTGCAACGGCACCAGCGAGGCGTCCATGATTGGCTGGTTCCAGCACGATGCGAGGATCGAGCCGACTGCCGGCTTGCACACATCGCAACCGGTGTGGCCACGACCATGCCTGGCCAACAGCTCTTCGAAGCTGATCACCCCTTCTACCCGCACCAGCGCATAGAGTTCCTGACGGGTATAGGCAAAGTGCTCGCACAGGCTCTTGTCGACACTCACACCCCGCGCGACCAGCTCATGCTCGAAGACTTGCTTGAGCAAACCGGCACAGCCGCCACAGCCGGTGCAGGCCTTGGTCTGCGCCTTGAGCACACCGAGGTCCGCGCAACCACCGTCGATGGCCGAGCAGATGGCGCCCTTGGTGACGTTATGGCACGAGCAGACCGTGGCCGACTCAGGCAGCGCCGCCGGGCCCAGGGTCGGCGCCCCGGTGAACGATGGCAGGATCAGGCTGGCCGGCTCGGACGGCAAGACAATGCCGTTCTGCATGTATTGCAGCAGGGTGTCGTAATAGCTGTTGTCGCCGACCAGCACCGCGCCCAGCACCTGCTTGCCGGTGGCGTCCACCACCAGGCGCCGGTAGCTGGCCGTCGCCTCGTCGATGAACTGGTAGCTGCGCGCGCCCGGCGTATGGGCGTGCGCATCGCCGATGGAGCCGACATCGACGCCCAGCAACTTGAGCTTGGTCGACATGTCCGCGCCCAGGAACGGCTCGGCGGCCTCGCCGCACAAACGGGCCGCGACGCTGCGCGCCATCTGGTAGCCCGGTGCGACCAGGCCGAACAGACTGCCATTCCAGGAAGCACACTCGCCAATGGCGTAAATGTTCGCATCGCGGCTCAAGCACTGGTCATCAATCACCACGCCACCGCGCGGCCCGACCTCCAACCCGCATTGGCGGGCCAGCGCATCCTGGGCCCGGATACCGGCCGAGAACACGATCAGGTCGGTTTCGAGGAACTCGTCGTTGGCGAAATTCATCCGGTAACGGTAGTGCTCGCCCGGGCTGATCGACTGCGTTCCGCGCGACACATGCACACCGACACCCAGCCGCTCGATTTGCGCCTTGAGCGCAAGGCCGCCCAGTTCGTCCAGTTGCACCGGCATCAGGCGCGGGGCGAACTCCACCACATGGGCTTCCAGGCCCAGGCTTTTCAGGGCGTTGGCCGCTTCCAGGCCAAGCAGGCCACCGCCGACCACCACACCGCGGCGGGCGTTGGCGGCGGCGCGGATCGCGTCGAGGTCTTCGAGGGTGCGGTACACCAGGCGCGAATCGCCCTCGGCGCCTTCGACAGGCGGCACAAAGGGGTACGAACCGGTGGCCAGGATCAAGGTGTCGTAAGCAACGCTGCCTTGCGCGGTCATCACTTGGCGGCGCTCGCGGTCGATCGCAAGGACCGGCACCCCCAGATGCAAGGTCACACCCGGCGTCTGGTAAAGAGACGCCTCGGACAGCGCCAGGGACTCGGCATCCCGACCGGTGAAGTATTCGGAAAGGTGCACGCGGTCGTAGGCCCGCATCGGTTCTTCACTGAAGACGTGCAGCCGGTAGCGCTCAAGGGCTCCCCGCTCGATCAGCTGTTCGACACAATGATGTCCGACCATGCCATTGCCAATCACGATCAGCGTTTGCAGCTTGTTCAACTCGGCAACCTTGGCGTTCATAAGTAGCACCTGGGCAAAATCAATCACGGATCAAAAAGCAAAAAAAACGCCTGAAACCTTGCGGTTCCAGGCGTCTTTGCCTGTTCTTTTGCGGTGTTTGATCCAACCTCTGTGCCGGACCCACCGATAGCGCCCACGACCGCAAGGGCCGACCGATCGTCGTTGACCGGCTGGGCGGGCCACTGGACTGCATCATCCGTGGCTGTTGATCGAGGCTATGCAGTGAATGTGCCAGACCGTGACGGAGGGTGTTGACGGGGCTCTGTTCGGGGGCTGTGCCCCCCCTGTATCCGTGCGGTTAAAGCAGGTGCGACGGCGCTTTCGAGGTCATTGGCTATCGGCAATGACCTCGGCGTTCAGGGGTCTTCAGGCCGTGAACGCCGCACCGGTAAACCACCTGTCTTGCCTTGGCGTAGTGCAGCGCGCCAGAGTCGAGCTTTATAAGGGTGCATACCTGCACCGCCTGCTGATGCTGCGTGAGTCGGACCTCAAGCGCAGGCGGTGCCTCGGCACGAATCACCAAGGCCCCCCTCGAATTACAGAAGCCTGAGGGGCGACCGAACGTACCGGGTAAAATCGCCCCTTAACGTTGGCTGACTGTTTTTATCCCTTGCGTTGAACGCTCCTGCAGCAATGTCCTGGGCAACACAAACCCTTCGAAACTGCGTTGGGTAATCGGGTTGTTGGCCTTCTCCGCGCCGATCCGATATCGCATCAGGCCATCGGCGATGCCGAAGGTCAGGTCGACACTGGTGGCGGTGCGGCCATTGAGCTGCCCGCGGCTGAGCAGGCGAAACAGTGACCACGGGCCCCGATAGCTCAAGGACGCGGTATTGCCATTGCTGTGAACCAGAGTCACCTGGCTGCCGCTGGCATTGCCCAGGGTATTGGGCCAGACCAGGCCGGTGCGTTGAGGGGCACCGTGTTGATAGGGAATCAACTGTCCGTCAACGCTGAGCAGGCTGCTCAGGCGGGTGGCACTCAGGGCCAGGGGCTCGATGGTGAGCTGGACCGCCAGGGCACCGCGATGGTTGAAGAAGGTGTCGCGGATACGTTCGGCGTTCTTCAGTTGCTCCAGCACGTCGCTGCGCACCAGGTAAGCACCGAGACTGTCGGAGTACAACGCATCGAGGTTGTCCTCGAGGAACACGCTCAGGTACTGATCGTGGAACTGCTGCAAGCGCCCCTGCGGCCCGAAGAAGGCCTCGAAGTCATCCAGCGAGGCATCCTCGCCGCTGGCCTTGAACGGATAACGATTGGCCAGACGCTGCTGATAGAAACTGTAGACCTCACTGTCCCAGCGTTTTTCCAGTTCACGCAGGGCTTCGACCACCAGCACCTGGGCGGTCTGGTCGGCGAGCTTCTTGACCTGTTGGTTGATCGGCTCCGGCAGGCCCACGGCAATGCGTTGCAGGTTGGCGATCGGGTCGGCGCCCACCAGGGAAAAACGATTGAGCACGGCTTTGAGCGCCGCCTTGCCAGGATCCGGGTTGTCCTGCACGGCCTTGGCGTAGTCGTAGACCGCACCCACCGAACGCAGGGTTTCTTCGTAGTAGGACGGTTGCTCGCCCTTGGCCGTGAGCAACTCCGCCAAGCCGGCGAACGCACGACGAATACCCACTGCCTGCAGCTGATCGTCCGGCAGCTTGTCGGTGCTGACCGGCACTACACCCTCGACCAGCGGTACCGCGGGATAGATCACGGTGTTGTCACGCAGGGTTTCCAGCAGACGCCGCAACGGCTGCGCCGGACCGGTCACCTGCTCCAGCACCGCCACACCGTGGCTCAGGTCCTGGAAATCGGTGACCGCAAACTGGTTCAGCGCCCGCCGCCAGCTGTCGACATAGTCGGCGCTGTACAGTGCGCGAATGCGTTCAGTGAGCACCTTGCGGTCTTCTTCGGAGTAATCCAGCTCCCGCCGCTCGCCGAGCACCCACTGGTCGATCATCGCCAGTTCGGTGATGTCCCGGGCGCCAGGTTCGAAGTACTGCTTGAAGCCCTTGGCGGTGAGCAGCGAGGCCAACACCAGCGCACTGCCATCGGCGGTATGCTCGGAGCCGGCCAGCGGACGATAGATGATGTCGAAGGCCGGACCCACCTCGTGGCGCACATCCAGGGCACTCTGCAAACGTGCGTGCGCGTCCTGTTTCAGGGTCATGTAGACCCGTTCCGCCATGGGCAACTGACGCAATTGCTGTTGCACCTGGGCGATGCGCTCGCGATGCTGCGGCAGGTCGGCGTCGGCGTATTTCAGGGCGTAGTGCAGGTGCCGCATCAGCTCGACCTGGAGTTGCCCCTGGCCAGGGTAGGCGCGCTGCCACTGGGCGGCGACCCACTCCTCGACGATGGCCGGGCGGCGGTTATGCCGTTCCTCGATCATGCGATAGACCCGCAGCGCCGCCAGTTGCCGGTTGCTGCCGGCTGGCGCGGCGTTGATCGCCTCCAGCGCACCGCTGGCGATGGCCGGTAGAAAGCGCTTGGACAGCAGATTGAGGTAGGCCTCGTCCACGGTCGGACCAATCGCCCTGCCCTGGTACAGGCCCATGTCCGAAAGCAACGGCCAAGCCTCGCGGTAGTCACCAAAGACCGAGACCGCATCGCGAATCTGATTCAACGGCACCAGCAGGTTGCGACCGCTCGTGTCGATCTGTGCATCGATATCCCGCGCACTGAACTCCCGGCTCTTGGCCAACACACTCAGTGCCTTGTCGCGGTTGACGCCAGAGTAGAACTGCCACGTCCCCAGCGCCAGCAGACACCCCATGGAGGCAACACTGAAGCCGGCAATCAGCAGCCGCCGTTTGCTACGGGCAACCTTTATGTTGTCGCCGGCCAGGCCGGCTTCGGGGTAGATCACGCGCTGGAACAGTTGTTGGGCCGAGTAGACGAGATTTCCCCCGGCACGCTTGGCGTGCGCAGCCGGCGCGCCCAGATCATGAGACTCTGCCGCGGCATCCACAAAACAGTTGAGCATTACCCCCTGTTGACAGACCGAAGAGAAATAGACCCCTCGTACGAGGGCTGACTGAGTGTGGCGGCCACCGTTCAAGGCATTGAACAAAAACACACTCAGCACATGGCGAATGCCTGCCAACTGGCGCGAGACCGCCAGCAGACGATGCCGATGCATCGCCATTCGCGGGTCGCTCAGCGCGTCCATCACCCGCTCACCGAATCGTACGGCGAAACGTGCGTAGCTGCTGTCGAACTCTTCCAGCCAGGCATCATGGCGATCGACCGAATTCAGCGAGAACGTGAAGCCCATCACTTCATCGCGCGCAGCAGCGGGCAAGCGACTGAAGAACTCTTCGAAGCCCTCCAGCAAGTCGATCTTGCTGAGCACCACGTACAACGGCAAGCGAACGCCCAGTTGTTGCGTCAACTCATCCAGGCGCGAGCGTATTGCAGTCTGCGCGGCTTGACGCTCTTCAACGGATTGCGCCATCAGCCGCGCAAGATCGATCGTCAGCACAATGCCGTTGAGCGCCCGGCGACTGCGGTTGTCCGCCAACCATCCGAGCAAATGCGCCCAGCGCCGTGCATAGGTCGGCGGCGCCCCTTCGTCCGCCGCCATGGGCTGGGTGAAAAAGCCGCCCGGGGTGTCGATCAGTACCGCCTCATGCCCCAGCCACCATTGCACGTCGTCGCGCTCTTCCCTGCCAGGTTCATCACCCCGCCGGGCCAGGTCGAACAGCGGCACATGCTCGTTGAAGCGCGAGACCAGGCTGGTCTTGCCGGCCTCCTCCGCCCCCAATAGCACATACCAGGGGAGCCGATAGATATCCTCGTGGGCAAGTCTTTTGCGCAATACCGCCAGACTCTGGTCCAGGCTGCATTGTTGGCGTTCGAGATCCTGCAGGCCGGGGTCCCCTGCAAGCGCGCTTGCCTGACGGCGCTCGGCCTGCCATTGCCGGTGGCGAGCCTGCAACCGCAGCCCCCAGATCAGCAACGGCACCATGACCACCCCAACGCTGGCTGCGATACGCATGGACCACTCAACCAGCGGTTGATGACCCTCCCACACCCAGTGCGGGCCCAGCCACCAGATACCGATCAACGCGATCACCACACCCAGCACCACCAGGACCGGCATGCTCACCTGAAGTCGGCGTTGAGTGCGGGCGGCCGCGGCGCGGAGTGTTTTCCAGAAATTCAACATACGCTTACCCATCCATTGAACCCATTGCCTGTACCAGGACAGCGCGACGGGTCAGTCCATTTTCGGCAGAAAGTCAGTGTCGACGCTGTAACGGCTGGGGCGGTCAGGGTCGATCCAGACCTGTAGTTCTTTGGTTGTCAGGTACGGGGTCGGGTCAAACCAGACGTTCTGGCTGTAGAACAAACGGACTTTGCGGCTGGTCGGATCGAGCCACTGCGTGACGATCCGCCAGGGATGGCGGCCATTGATACTCAGGGCGACATTCGGTTCCACGCCCATCACCCGGGCCTGGATGGATTTGCCAATGCGCTTGAGCTCAAGCGCCCGGCGCTCGGCACGCCCGGGTGCCAGGGTGATGAACCAGACGCACACACCGCCCACCAGCGAAGAGATCAGCCCCATGCCCGCAAAAAACAGGCTGACAAACCAGTTCTGCGCAAAGGTATTGATACTGGCCCTGGCAGGATCCTGCGGCGCATAAAGCACCGATACGGGCTCGCCACGCGCAAATGCCGGTGGCTTCTGGCAGACGCTGCCAGTGAATTCAACCCGTCGCTGCGCCTGCGTCATGAACTCCACGGTGATGCATCCCTCGCGGACATCAACCACCCGGCCGGAGGTTTCAACCATCGTGGCTTGTTCCGAGACACGATTGAAGTGCCGCGCGACGGCGGCCGTCAGCATCAACACACCGACGATTACAAATATCCATGGCCATGTTCTTTTCATGATTGCTCCTTTTCGAGGGGGGTAGATGTTCAGAGTGAGCGCCATCGTCCAGGCACGGCTTCGCCCGCCTGGTGTGTCAGGTGCTTGATGAGGTCGAGGGACATCCAGATCGGGCGAGCGCACGGAGGGCTCAGGTAGCGGGCCGTCATTTCAGTGGCCCGCTCTGTTGGATGGCACAGCGGTAGCTGTTTTGGGCGTAGTACTCGCCCAGATCCGGGTTGCTATTCAAGCGGCGCATCGTCATTGATGCACTGGGGGTCCAGACCGACATGCCTCCGCGTTGAACTTTATCGATTCCCGTTTCCGGTCCCTGCGGGTTGTCTACTGGGGAGTTCTGATAATAGTCGGCGGCGTACCAGTCGTTGACCCAAGAGACGGCGTTCGCAGCCATATCGTGAAGGCCCAAAGGATTCGGGGGATAGGCACCCACTGGGTGTATAGCGCTGTTGCCACTAATGCTCCGGTCCAGTTCAATGCTGCCATTATCGGTGGCATACACTACATATCGACCTCCCGAACGCGCCGCAAACTCATACTGAGCTTCAGTGGGCAGGTCTACCGGAAGATCACTCAGCTCTCCTAACCATAGGCAGTAGTCCTTGGCTTCCTGCCACAGTTTGCTGCGTGCCGGTAGGTCAGGGGCAAATCTCTTTGGATTGCTTATTCGCGGGGCGATATCAATCCCCAACTCATGCTCCAAGGCACGCGGTTTGGCACCGTAGATCGGTAAACCTGCAAACAGGCGAAACCGGTCGTCTTCAGCAATGGTGGTGTGATATTTGGCCATGTAAAAGCTGTCCAGCCGCACCGTGTGCAGTGGCCGGGAGTCGGCTTTCGGCACCAGAAACCACAGCTCGTCCCTCGGTGCACCGCACGGCCACTCACACATGTTCGCCGGGTCATATTCACCGACCCAACCAAAGTCGCCCATCTCAAATGTCCCGCCTTCGACGAACACCATGTTGTCGATGGCGGTAACTACGTGCTGGAGCAGAGCGCGGCGCTCCGAATCAACTTGTTTGGGGTAGCGCTGATCAATGCGCTCGGCAATCGCAGCGACCTGCTTGGGGCTGAGTGATTGACTGGGAGTCACGCTGTTTTGATTGCAGGCGCCGAGCGTGAAGGCCAACAGCGCCAGGCATGAGAATCGAGAGATTGAATCCAGATAATGAGCCGTCATTTCAGTGGTCCACTCTGTTGGATGGCACAGCGGTAGCTGTTTTGGGCGTAGTAATCCTCCAATACCGGTTTGCTGTTTAAGCGACGCATCGTCATTGAAGCACTAGGGGTCCAAACCGAAGTGCCTCCACGTTGAACTTTCTCGGTGCCGGTTTCCGGACCTTGGGGATTGTCTACCGAAGAGTGTTGGTAATAATCGACGGCGTACCAGTCGTTGACCCAGGAGACGGCGTTATCACCCATTTCATACAGGCCGAGCGGATTGGGAGGGAAAAAACCGACAGGATAGATAGACTTGCCACCGTGAACGTTTTTGCCTCTGATCACACTGCCAGTGTCAGTGGAATACACCACATAACGACCGCCGGAACGGGCGGCGTATTCATATTGGGCTTCGGTGGGCAGATCTACCGGAAGGCCGCTCAACTCTCCCAGCCATAGGCAGTAGTCCTTGGCTTCCTGCCATAACTTGCTGTAGGCGGGAAAGTCAGGCTTGAACATGCTTGGAACTCTTAGACGATATGGACGAGTTAAGCCGTCCCTACGATCCTCCTCCGTCAAATCCATGTTGTAGAAAGGTAAACCCGTAAAAGTACGAAACCGATCATCCTCAGCAATGGTGGTGTGATATTTAGCCATGTAAAAGCTGTCCAGCCGTACAGTGTGCAACGGCCGAGAGTCGGCCTTCGGCACCAAAAACCACAGCTCGTCTCTCGGCACTCCACACGGCCACTCACACATGTTGGCCGGGTCATACTCTCCAACCCAACCGAAGTCGCCCATCTCAAAGGTCCCGCCTTCGACAAACACCATGTTGTCGATGGCGGTGACTACGTGCTGGAGCAGAGCGCGGCGTTCCGAATCAACTTGTTTGGGGTAGCGCTGATCAATGCGCTCGGCAACTGCCGCGACCTGTTTGGGACTGAGTGATTGACTTGGAGTCAAGCTGTTTTGATTGCAGGCGCCGAGCGTGAAGGCCAACAGCGCCAGGCATGAGAATCGAGAGATAGAACCGTAATGAGCCGTCATTTCAACAGCCCGCTCTGTTGGATAGAGCAGCGATAGCTGTTTTGGGCGTAGTACTCGCCCAGATCCGGTTTATCGTTGTGCCGCCACATGGTCATCGCTAGCTGTGGTGTTGACACTGAGTCGCTACCGCGCAGGACCTTTTCAGTACCGGTTTCTGGACCCTGCGGGTTATCTACCGGGGAGTTCTGATAGTAGTCGACGGCGTACCAGTCGTTGACCCAGGAGACGGCGTTTTCACCCATTTCATACAGGCCGAGCGGGTTAGGAGGGAAAAAACCAACAGGGTAGATAGCGTCACTACCATGGGCATTTTTGCCTCTGATAACACTGCCCGTGTCGGTTGAATACACCACATAACGACCACCAGAGCGGGCGGCGTATTCGTATTGAGCTTCGGTGGGCAGGTCTACCGGTAGATCGCTTAACTGTCCGAGCCATAGGCAGTAATCCTTGGCCTCCTGCCATAACTTGCTACGGGCAGGAAAGGCCGACTTAAACAAATCCGGGTTCCTGACCCGGTAGGATTGAGTCCGTTGATTCTGTTTGTCTTCGACCGTCAAATCCATTCGGTAATAAGGGAGCCCAGTGAAGCGTCGAAACCGATCATCCTCAGCAATGGTGGTGTGGTACTTCGCCATATAAAAACTGTCCAGTCGTACAGTGTGCAACGGCCGAGAGTCTGCCTTCGGTACCAGAAACCACAGTTCGTCCCTCGGCGCACCGCACGGCCACTCACACATGTTCGCCGGGTCATATTCTCCGACCCAACCGAAGTCGCCCATCTCAAATGTCCCGCCTTCGACGAACACCATGTTGTCGATGGCGGTGACTACGTGCTGGAGCAGAGCGCGGCGTTCCGAATCAACTTGTTTGGGGTAGCGCTGATCAATGCGCTCGGCAACTGCCGCGACTTGTTTGGGGCTGAGTGATTGACTTGGAGTCACGCTGTTTTGATTGCAGGCACCCAACAAGAAGGACAAAAGTGCCAGGCATGAGAATCGTGAGATAGAACCCAGATAATGAGCCATCATTTCAGTGGCCCACTCTGTTGGATAGAGCAGCGATAGCTGTTTTGGGCGTAGTACTCACCCAGATCCGGTTTATCGCTGTGTCGCCACATGGTCATCGCTAGCTGTGGTGTTGACAATGCGTCACTGCCGCGCAGGACCTTTTCAGTACCGGTTTCCGGTCCCTGCGGGTTGTCTACTGGGGAGTTCTGATAGTAGTCGGCAGCGTACCAGTCGTTGACCCAAGAGACGGCGTTATCGCCCATTTCATACAGGCCGAGCGGATTGGGAGGGAAAAAACCGACAGGATAAATAGACTTGCCACCGTGAACGTTTTTGCCTCTGATCACACTGCCAGTGTCAGTGGAATACACCACATAACGACCGCCGGAACGGGCGGCGTATTCATATTGGGCTTCGGTCGGCAGATCTACTGGAAGGCCACTAAGCTCTCCCAGCCATAGGCAGTAGTCCTTGGCTTCCTGCCAAAGCTTGCTGTAGGCGGGAAAGTCAGGCTTGAACATGCTTGGAACTCTTAGACGATATGGACGAGTTAAACCGTCTCTACGATCCTCCTCCGTCAAATCCATGTTGTAGAAAGGTAAACCCATAAAAGTACGAAACCGATCATCCTCAGCAATGGTGGTGTGGTACTTCGCTATATAAAAGCTGTCCAGTCGTACAGTGTGCAACGGCCGAGAGTCTGCCTTCGGTACCAGAAACCACAATTCGTCCGTCGGTACACCGCACGGCCATTCACACATATTTGCCGGGTCGTATTCACCGACCCAACCAAAGTCACCCATCTCAAAAGTTCCGCCCTCGACAAATACCATGTTGTCGATGGCGGTCACTACCTGTTGCAGCAGAGCACGGCGCTCAGATTCAGCTTGATCTGGGTAGCGTTGATCAATGCGTACGGCAATCGCAGTAACCTGCCCAGGGCTCAGCGATTCGCTTGGAACCACAGCGCTCTGATTACAGGCAGTCAGCACCAGGGCAAACAACCCCAGACAGGCAAATCGAGACAAGGTCATTGGCGTTGCATCAGACATAACGCCCCCCTTCTGGCGCCCAGATTTCCCGGGCTGCCAGCAATGTTTTGTACTTATCGTTGGCATTCATCGGTTGCCACGGTAGCCATTGTGGTAACGGTTGGCCGGGCACGGCTTCGCCGGCATGTTCGGCCAGACGCTTGATGAAGTTGGAGAATTCCTGGGCCTGTGCTCTGCTCAAATAACTGCGGATACGCTTGACGCTATCGGCTGCGGAAACAACCTCCGCTGTCGGGTGCATGCGCTCCAGTATCAGATAGAACTGGCGCCAACTGCTGACCTGTTTCAACAGGTGAACGATGGCTTTTTCCGTTTGGTTCTTGAAGGCGAAGAGGTAGAAGTCGCTGAGCATGTACAGTACGGGCCCCAACACTTCAGGCGGGAGACGACACAAGGGAATACGTTGCGTCCCGAGTTGCAGCGGTTCATCGTTCAGGATGCGCTCGGCTAATCGACCAGTTGAGGCAATATTCTGTGCCCGATCTTTCCACCATCGACTGAGAGTTTCAGTCCCTAGCTCCATTACCCCATTCAACGTCTTCCCCGGTTCACTCAACAGCCGCGAAACGCCTTGATAAAACAACACAAAGGCATCTTCGTTAATGCTGAACAAATGCCGGAAATCCACCTCGCTCAACGTCTGGTACACCACCCCCACCAGTTCCCCGATTTTCTCCAGGTCCACTAAGGTGCCAAACCCACCCCCGGCCCCCGGACCGAACACCAACTGACCTTGGCAGTGGAAATACAACTTGCCTCGAGTAAGCACGATCTGAAAATCCAACGTCGCCCCCGCCCCATAGGCCACATTGCCTTCCGCGCGCAACTCCACCAGGGCTGCCCATTGGGCGTCTTGCCGGTACTGGATATCGGGGGCCATCCACTCCAGTGCGCCGGTCAGCGCACCGCCGAACTGGACGCCGGCGAACAGGCTGCCCTTGACTTGCACCGTGCCGCCGCGTGAATCCAGTTCCGGGCTCAGCAGCAAGGCGCTGGCTCCCGATGGGGCGTCTTTCCATTTGACCCCGGCCGTGGCGTTGCCGACGCCCACGGCACCGATAAAGCAATTGAGTTCCAGGGCGCCGCGCAGGCGAAATGCGCCAAAGCGGTGGTACACCCGCTGCCCCTCGGCGTTCCGGTAGCTGAAGTAGCAGTCACGCCCGCCTTGGCTGGGCTGGAAGGCGGCGAAGGTGATCTTGCCTTCGCCCAGGGCATAACTGGCCAGGCCCTTGGCCCCCAGGGAGATCGTGCCGGCCTCGGGGTCGAAGCCGGAAAAGCCGGCGCTGGCCTGGGCGGCAAACCGCATCAGGTGGGCTTCGGTGCTCACGGCATAGGGCGCGTGCTCACTGCTGTCCGAGGTCCAGTCGAATTCCTGGTGCAGGGCATTGATGGCGCTGTCCTGGGGAAATTTCCAGCTCTTGAGCCGCGCTTCCAGTTGGCCCAGAGGCTTGGCCAGGTCTTCTCGAACGCGTTGGCCGACCTGCTGGCGGATATCGCGCACCAGTTCACCGGCACGGTTCTTGAGCCCGGCGCCATCGAGCCGGGTGCTCGCGGGTCGCCGTCCGACCGTGACCCGCATGGCGCTGCGCAACCCGTCGGCGGCGGATTGAGAGATGTAGTAGCGCCGGTCCGGGCGGCTGAGGACGATGACTTCCACCACCCGGTTACCGCTGCGGGCGCGGGTAACGCTGGCACCGGCGACCTGTCGGGCGCCCAGGGACGTGTCCGGCAGGGTGGCGGTGGCGATCGTGGTGGTGCGTTTCTGCACGGCGCTCAGCCGCGTCTTCAAGCCGTCGACCTCCGCGTCCAGGGCCGCACCGACCTTTTTGCCAATCAGGCAAACGTCATCGTCGCTGAACCAGCCGCACAGACTGGCAAATTCCTCGCGCTGCTTGAGCAAATCGGCGATGCGCCCCTGGACGTCCTCATCGGTGGTCAGGCGAATGTCTTCAGCCTGCACCCGCGCCTGGTGCAGGCTGAGCAAGCCGGCCCGTTCGGCCTCGCGCGCCCATAAGAGCTTCTGGCAGGCCTGGCAGCCACAGGTCTCCTCGGTGGCGTCGCGCTGCCCGGCGATGCAGGCCTGCGGCTGCTCGGGCAGGCCACTGACGATACCCTGGAAGTCCTTGATCAACCCTTCCACCGCGTTGATCGCACGTTCCAAACGCTGCTGTTCATAAGCGCTGAGCACGTAAAAGGTGCTGTCGTCGCCGGTGATGTGCACGGCGTCAACCCGCTGTTGCTGACAGGCTGGGGGGCAGATCGGGTTGCTGTCGTAGAGACTGTCGGCGAACACCGGAGGGGGCAGCGTGAGGGGCGAAGGTCCGGTCATGGTGTCGTTCCTTTGAGGTACAGGGATTCCAGTTCAGAAAGTTTTTGTGCAAGGGCCAGGTCATCGCGCCGCAGTAGCAACTCGGCCTCGGGTTGCCGCCAGAAGTCGCTTCCATCAGACAAACACAGCCGGAGCCAGCGTTCCTGCTCACGCGCAGTGCTGTACCCACACTCGCGGGCAGCCACCAGCCCTGCAAATACCCGATGCAGCGCCACGTGCGGGTCGGCGGGCAAACAACTGGCGTAGTGACTGGCCAAGGTCATGGCGCTGTCCCACAGCCGCTCCCGGGCCAGTTGTTCGACAAACTCGGCGTCGAACCGCAGAGTCGGTGCCTGCGAGGCGGTTGAGAATGCCGGCGCGGGGGGCGACCACTGATACCAACCCTGTCCGCCGTGCCAGATAAACGACTCGACAGGGCCGGCCAGCGCCGCTCGCTGGACAGGCGTGAGTGCGCTGAGCAACGCGCGCAAACCACGAGGATCAAACCAGCGGGTGATCGCCGGTTGACCGTCCGTGCCCTTGGCCCACAGTCGATCCCGCAGATGCTCGACCAGGGCGTTCCAACCCACCCCATCCCGAGGCCGGATCACGATGCCCAGTGGCTCGCCGGTCAACCGCTGCACAATGGCCGTGAGACTTGCACTGTCAGGTAGCAGCGCGACCAGATGCGGGCCGATCCTGGCCAGTGCCTGTGCCGGGGTACCGCTGAACAACGCCTCCACCGACCAGCCGGGGGTTTGTCGATCGGCGTACAGCGCCGCTGACAGTGACTCGTCCTGGCCCGGCTCAAGCAACAGATACTCGCCTCTGGACCAGCACTGAGGCGAAGCCCCGTCGTGGTACTCCAATCCGGGCAGGCGGTCAGCGATCAGGGTGAAGTGCGCAGGATTCATTGGCGTCAAACTCACAATGGCTGGTCACCTGCAGGGCCCCGCTTTCCAGCGCCTGCAGATAGGATTCAGGGGAAGGGAACGTCGCCGGTGCCGGGCCGGTGGAGGGTGCAATGGCCAACGACTGATCCGTGATGGGCTCGACCGCGCCTGGGACGGCACCGGTTTTCACTTTTACGCTGCTGTAAATGCCACTGGGGTCTATCCGCAGGCAATGGCCACCGGCTTGCAACGTCAGGCTGACACCGGCATCCAGCACGATTTCGTCACCGGCTTGCAGGTGGATTTGTCGCCCGCTGCCCATCCCCAGGCGCCCTGCCACTGTCAGCGTGCGGTTACCGGCAACGCTCAGATGGTCGTCAGCCTCGATGGCGGTCGTGCGCGGGCCCTTGACGTGGTGCTGCTGTTCGCCGTCGATCCGCGAGCGGCTGTTGCCGCGAATCGAAAGCTGCCGGTCGTTGCCAATTTCGAGGTGCTCGTCATGGCCGATGTCCTGCCGACGGTCGTTACCGACACGAGTGCTTTCGTTGTTCCTGACCACGACGTTCTGGTCTTTCTGCGCATGGATAAACACCTCCTCCTGCCCCAGCTCATCCTCGAAGCGCAGCTCATTAAAACCCTCGCCCTTGTGGGTCTTGCTCTTGAGCGTCATGCGCGTCTTGTGTTT
>NZ_JBYTBK010000023.1:0-73174 GCF_058789115.1 Pseudomonas sp. FW300-N1A1
GTAATATCAGGTAAACGGCTTCGTTAACTGTCCACCATGTCTCCGAACATGTGTCCACCATGTCCCCGGTCCAAACACACACCTGTGGCGAGGGAGCTTGCTCCCGCTGGGCTGCGCAGCAGCCCTTGGAACGGTCGCCGAGTCCTTTCTGAAAGACCTCGATAACCTGTTTTGGGGCGCTTTGCGCCCAGCGGGAGCAAGCGCCCTCGCCACAATTTATGGGCGGCGCGTCGGAGCGATCAGTGCCGGTTAGCGTACCGCGCTCACCCCATCCAGGGTCGAGAACGAGGTGTCCTTGGCCGTCAGCAAGAAGTCGCGCATGTACGGCGCGTCGAGCATATCGGCGCGGATGCCGGCGTACAGCGTGGCAAACAGACCTTTCTCACCCAGCCGCTTGGCCTTCACATAACCCCGTGAGCTGTATTCATGCAGTGCCCAATGGGGCATGCCGCAGACGCCACGACCGCTGGCCACCAGTTGCATCATCATCACGGTCAGTTCCGAGGTGCGCACTTGCGCCGGCTCGATGTCGGCCGGCTCCAGGAAGCGGGTGAAGATGTCCAGGCGGTCGCGCTCTACCGGGTAGGTGATCAGGGTTTCGCTGAGCAAGTCTTCGGGCACGATATAAGGCTTGCTCGCCAACCGATGCTGATTGGCCACTGCGAGCATCGCTTCGTAGGTGAACAGCGGTACGTAGGTGATCCCGGCCAGTTCCAGCGGGTCGGACGTCACCACCAGGTCCAGGTCGCCACGGGCCAGGGCAGGCAGCGGGGCGAAGGAAAAGCCGGAGGCCAGGTCCAGCTCGACTTCTGGCCAGGCATCGCGGAACTGGTCGATGGTCGGCATCAGCCACTGGAAGCAACTATGGCATTCGATCGCCATGTGCAGCCGTCCGGCAGTGCCGCCCGCCAGGCGCGCGATGTCGCGCTCGGCGCCACGCAGCAGCGGCAGGGTCGCGTCGGCCAGTTGCAGCAGGCGCAGTCCGGCGCTGGTGAAACGCACCGGTTTGGTTTTGCGCACGAACAATGGCATCCCCATGCGCTCTTCCAGCTCCTTGAACTGGTGGGACAGGGCTGACTGGGTCAGGTGCAGGCGTTCGGCGGCTTCGACCAGGCTATCGGCTTCGCGCAAGGCGTGCAGGGTCTTCAGGTGACGGATTTCGAGCACCGTGGCCTCCATGAGTAAATTTTGTGATCAACACGAAAAGGTTGAGTTTGTCTCATGATGGGTCGGCTGTCGACAATAGCGCCATCATTTACTCAGGAGTTACTCGCCATGGCCTTGGCCCACACCCTCGGTTTTCCTCGCATTGGCGCCGACCGCGAACTGAAAAAAGCCCTTGAAGCCTACTGGAAGGGCGATCTCGACCAGGCCGCGCTGCAAGCCGTTGGCCGTGAACTGCGGGCCAGGCACTGGCAATTGCAGAAAGATGCCGGAATCGACCTGCTGCCGGTGGGCGACTTCGCCTGGTACGACCAGGTGCTGACCCATTCCCTGAGCTTCGGTGTGATCCCCGAGCGTTTTGACAGTACCAAGGACGAGCGCGGCCTGCCGACCCTCGACACGCTGTTCGCCATGGCCCGTGGCGCCACCGCCACCTGCTGCGGCGGTGAACACGGCAAAGCACGGTACGCCCAGGAATTGACCAAGTGGTTCGACACCAACTACCACTATCTGGTCCCGGAATTCAGCGCTGACCAGCAGTTCAAGTTGAGCTGGGAACAGTTGTTCGATGAGGTCGAAGAAGCCAAGGCCCTGGGGCACGACGTCAAACCGGTGATCATCGGCCCGATGACCTACCTGTGGCTGGGCAAGGCCAAAGGCAATGACTTCGACAAGCTCGACCTGCTGGAACGCTTGCTGCCAGTTTATGGCGAAATCCTCGGCCGCCTCGCTGCCCTGGGCGTGGAGTGGGTGCAGATCGACGAACCGATCCTGACCCTGGACCTGCCGCAAGCCTGGAAAAACGCCTTCGAACGCGCTTACCACATCCTGCAGTATTCACCGCTGAAAAAACTGCTGGCGACCTACTTCAGCGGCCTGCAAGACAACCTCGGTCTGGCCGTCGGCCTGCCGGTGCAGGGCCTGCACATCGACGCGGTGCGCGCGCCGGATCAGCTCGGCCAGGTGCTGGATCGCCTGCCCATCTACAAGATTCTCTCGGTGGGCCTGGTCAACGGTCGCAACGTCTGGCGCTGCGAACTGGAGCCGGTGCTTGCACAACTGCAATTTGCCCAGGAACGCTTTGGCGACAACCTGTGGGTCAGCAGTTCCTGTTCGCTGCTGCACAGCCCGGTGGACCTTGAGCGCGAAGACAAACTCGATCCCGAGCTGAAAAGCTGGCTGGCGTTTGCCGTGCAAAAGTGTGGCGAAATCGCTGTACTGCGCGATGCCCTGAACGATCCGCAAGCGCCCAAGGTACAAGCGGCCCTGGCTGAAAGTCGCGCGATTGCCGCTAGCCGCGCCGAGTCGCCACGCATTCACAAGGCCCAGGTGCAAGCACGCATCAGCGCCATCGGTGCGGCGGACAGCCAACGTCAGTCGCCGTTCGCCAAACGCATCGAACAGCAGCGTGCGCGACTGAAGTTGCCGGCGTTCCCGACCACCACCATCGGCTCGTTCCCGCAGACCGGGGCGATTCGTCTGGCGCGTCAGGCGTTCAAACAAGGCAAGTTGTCGGCCAATGACTACACCGATGCCATGCACACTGAAATTCGCCACGCGGTGCACATCCAGGAGCGCCTGGGGCTGGATGTGCTGGTGCACGGTGAAGCCGAGCGCAACGACATGGTCGAGTACTTCGCCGAGCAGCTGGATGGTTATGCCTTCACCCGTTTCGGCTGGGTCCAGAGCTACGGTTCGCGCTGCGTCAAGCCGGCGATCATCTACGGCGACCTCAGTCGTGCGAACGCCATGACGGTGGACTGGATCACTTACGCCCAGAGCCTGACTGGCAAGGTCATGAAGGGCATGCTCACCGGCCCCGTGACCATGCTGATGTGGTCGTTCCCCCGCGAGGACGTTTCGCGCAAAGTCCAGGCGCAACAACTGGCCCTGGCCCTGCGCGATGAAGTGCTCGACCTGGAAGCCGCCGGGATCAAGATCGTGCAGATCGACGAGGCCGCATTCCGTGAAGGGTTGCCGCTGCGCCGGTCGCAATGGCAGGAGTATCTGGATTGGGCAGTGGAAGCCTTCCGCTTGAGCGCCAGCGGTGTGCGTGACGAAACCCAGATCCACACCCACATGTGCTACAGCGAGTTCAACGATGTGATCAAGGCTATCGCGGCCATGGACGCGGACGTGATCACCATCGAGACTTCGCGCTCGGACATGGAGCTGCTGGAGGCCTTCAAGGCCTTCGACTACCCGAACGACATCGGCCCGGGTGTCTACGACATTCACTCGCCGCGGGTACCGAACACCTCTGAGATAGTCGCGTTGATGCGCAAGGCGGTTGAGCGTGTCCCGGCCGAGCGGCTGTGGGTCAACCCCGATTGCGGCCTGAAAACTCGCGCCTGGCCGGAGACCGAGGCGGCACTGGTGAACATGGTGGCGGCGGCCCGTCAGTTGCGCAGTCAGTTGGCTTGACGTCCTGCGGCGCCTCAATCAAGCGCGAACGTGGCCTCTGTGGCGAGCGAGCTTGCTCGCGCTGGGGTGCGAAGCGCCCCCCGACAAGACGATTGCAGGCTTTCAGATAAAACGCGGTGACCGATTTTGGGGCTGTTGCACAGCCCGGCGCGAGCAAGCTCGCTCGCCACGGGGTAGGTGTTCGGCGTTCCGCTTACTTGCGGAGAACGAGCGTGCGGTCATTGAAAATGACCGTTCGGCGGCCTTCATCAAACTGTCACGTAACTGTGGCAGCGCGCTTGAACAAACATCATCAGACTCGCGCTCTACTGGAGTTCTGCGTTTCGGTGTTTTTCATGCGTGCTTTGTTTTTATCCGCGGCCATGTTCCTGGCCGCGCTGTTATTTGGCACGGCGTCATTTGCTGCGCCGCGCTGCGATGTCAACGTGGCTACCCAGCGGGCCGATCTGCCACAAGTGAGCCTGGCGTACCAGAGCATCGGTCGCGCGTCCGATCCGGCGTTGCTGCTGGTGATGGGCCTGGGCGGGCAACTGATCCACTGGCCGGACGAGGTGGTGCAGGCGCTCTGTGAGCAGGGTTTTCGGGTGATTCGCTACGACAATCGCGATGTCGGCTTGTCGACCTGGCGCCAGCCGCCTGCCGACGCCAACCTGACCTTCGAAGCGCTGCGCTACAAGCTGGGCTTGCCGGTATCGGCACCGTACACCCTCACCGACATGGCGGAGGACGGCCTTGGCCTGATGGATGCCCTGCAGGTGGAGCAATTCCATGTGCTGGGCGCGAGCATGGGCGGGATGATTGCCCAGCATATGGCGGCGATGGCGCCGCAGCGGGTGGAAAGCCTGACGCTGATCATGAGCAGCTCCGGGGCCGAAGGGTTGCCGGCACCGAACGCGGCGCTGGTGCAGTTACTCTCGCGCCGCAGTGCACCGAACCGTGATGTGGCTCTGGAGCAGCAGGCCGATCTGCTGGCCGCGCTCGGCAGTCCGAACATCGCCGATGATCGCCAGGCACTGTTGCAACAGGCGGCGCAATCCTATGACCGGGCGTTCAACCCCGAAGGTGTGAAGCGCCAGATCATGGCCATCCTCGCCGAACCGAGCCGGGTCGCGCTGCTCAATCTGTTGCGGGTGCCCACCCTGGTGGTGCACGGCACGGCCGACCCGTTGCTGCCGGTGATGCACGGCATTCACCTGGCGGCCCATATCCAGGGCAGCCAACTGAAGCTGATCCCGGGGCTGGCCCATCGTTTCCAGGAGGCCTTCAAGGCGCCGTTGCTGGCGGCGGTACTGCCGTATCTGCAGCAACACCGGGAAGACATCTCGCACTGGGCGCAGATTGATCCATTACCGGGTATGAATCTGCTTTAAGACAACGCCACCCGTAGGAGCGAGCCCGCTCGCGATGGACGTTAACGATAACGCGCGCTATCTGGATAAACGCGCGTGGTCCTCACGCTTTTCGTCGGAACACCGCCCGGAGCAAGCTCGCTCCGACAGTGTCAGGCATGCACCCGCACCCAGACGCTGACCAGGACGGTGGCGGCCATCAACCAGGCCACGGCGGCCACGGCCAGCGAAGCCTCCAGGCGCATTTTGTCCACCATCACATACAGGGTCGCCAGGTACACGAAGTACGGAATGATCGACCACATGCCAAACACGATGGTGGTCTTGAGGTCCTCCAGCGAGCGGCCTTTGCCGACGATGTAGTGGGCGATCAGGGCGAAGGTCGGGAACAGCGGCACCAGGCCCGCGATGTAGTAGTTCCTGGTCTTGGCCAGTGCGGCGAGAATCACCACCACCGCGGCGCCCAGCGCAGCTTTTAACAGTAGATCCACACGTCTTCTCGATTAGGGGTTAGTGGCTCAGGCCGTATTTCTTGACCTTGTCGAACAGCGTGGTCTTGGCCATTCCCAACTCCAGGCTGGCCTGGGTCAGGTTGCCGCCACTGCGCTGCAAGGCGTCGTTGAGCAGGTTGCGTTCGAAGGCTTCCACCGCTTCGGAGAAGGCCAAGCCCTGGGCGGCACCGCTGCCGGATTTCTTGAAGGCTGGCAAGCCGAGGGCAAAGCGTTCGGCGACGTTGCGCAGTTCGCGCACGTTGCCCGGCCAGTCGTGGCTCATCAGGTTGGACAGGGTCTGGTTGTCCAGTTCCGGCGGGCTGCGGTCAAAGCGCAGGGACGACTGCTGCAGGAAGTGCTCGAACAATTGCAGGATGTCTTCGCGGCGTTCGCGCAGCGGCGGCAGTTCCAGGGTCACCACGTTCAACCGGTAATACAGGTCGCTGCGAAACTGACCGGCGCGGCCCAGTTCGTCGAGGTCGGACTTGGTGGCGGCAATCACCCGGCAGTCGACGGCCACGCTCTGGTTCGAACCCAGTCGTTCCAGGGTGCGCTCCTGCAACACCCGCAGCAGCTTGATCTGCAGCGCCAGTGGCATGCTTTCCACTTCGTCGAGGAACAGCGTGCCGCCATCGGCGTGCTCGATCTTGCCGATCCGTCGTTTGCCGGCACCGGTAAAGGCATTGGCTTCGTGGCCGAAGATTTCGCTTTCGAACAGGTTCTCCGGCAGGCCACCGCAGTTCAACGCGACAAACTGCTGGGACTGTCGGCGACTGAAATCGTGCAGGCAGCGGGCAACCAGTTCTTTACCGGTGCCGGTTTCACCTTCGATCAGCACGTTGGCCGAGGTGTCGGCGACGTTGGCGATCAGCTCGCGCAGGTGCTGCATGGCGGGCGAGCGGCCGATGATCCGCCCCTCCAGTGAGTCGCGTTCGGCCAGTTGCCGGCGCAACGACGTCACTTCACGGGCCAGGCTGCGCTGCTCTAGGGCGCGGCGCGCAACGTCCACCAGGCGTTCGGGGGAGAAGGGTTTCTCCATGAAGTCGTAGGCGCCTTTTTGCATGGCGTCGACGGCCATCGAAATGTCGCCATGGCCGGTGATCAGCACCACCGGCAGGCTGCGGTCGCGGGCTTTGAGTCGGCCCAGCAGCTCCAGGCCATCAATGCCCGGCAGGCGAATGTCGCTGATGACAATACCGGCGAAGTTGTCGCCGACCTGTTCCAGGGCTTCTTCGGCGCTGCCGACGCCTTGGCAGGGAATGTCTTCCAGGGCCAGGGCCTGCTGGCAACCGAGCAGGACATGGGGATCGTCTTCGACGATCAGCACACTAAGATCGTTGTTCATATTTGCTCGGCGGGAAGGGGGCTTACCCACGGTAAACTGAGGACAAAAGCGGTACCACCGCTGGCCGGGTGCTCGACACCCAGGCTGCCGCCCGTGGCGGCCGCCAGGCTTGCCGACAAGGTCAGGCCCAGCCCCAGGCCTTGTTCGCCGGGTTTGGTGGTAAAGAAGGGTTCGAACAGATGTTTGCGGGTCTCGGCGTCGATGCCGTGACCGTTGTCACGTACGCACAGGCGATACTTGCCGTCGACGATGTCGCCTTCGAGCCACAGCTCGGGCGCGGGCTGGGCGTGCATGGCGTCCAGGGCGTTGCCGATCAGGTTGACCAGGATCTGTTCCAGGCGGGTCTGGTCAATCTGCACCTGCTCGTCACTGAACGCACGGTGCACTTGCAACGGCGCATTTTCCAGGCGCGGGCCAAGCACTTGCAGGGCGGCATCGATCGCTTTGCCGAGGCTGGCCTGGCCCTTGTCTTCACCCCGGCGGGCGAAAGAGCGAAGGCTGGCGGTGATCCGGCCCATGCGGTCGATCAATTCGTTGATGGTCTTCAGATTGGCACTGGCGGTGTCCAGTTGCCCGCGCTCGAGGAACCGCACGGTGTTGCCGGACAAGGTGCGCAGCGCTGCCAGCGGCTGGTTCAATTCATGGGCAATGCTGGTGGACATCTGGCCGATGGCGGCGAGCTTACCGGCCTGTACCAGTTCATCCTGCGCGTGGCGCAGGGTTTCTTCGGCCTGGCGCCGTTCACGGATCTGACTCTTGAGCCGATCGTTACTGGCCCGCAGGTCGGTGGTGCGTTCGGTAATCCGACGCTCCAGTTGATTGTTGGCTTCTTCCAGCGCCTCGCGAGCCGCCAGACGGGTCGCGACCACCTTGCGTCGCTCATTCCAGGCAATCAGCAGGAAGGCACACAAGGCGAACGCCACGGCCACCAGAATCCCCTGGTTAATGGCCTCGCGCCGCAGGTCTTGCAGCGGCGTGAGCAGGGTGAAATTCCACGGCGTGTCGCTCAGCGGCCGGGTCTGGGACAGGTAGCTGATGGCTTCTTCATCGGAGGCCACTTCGGCGTTGGCCGGGAAGGTCAGCTTCTCCACGCCTTCGGCCAGTCGTTCGCGGGCCAGCGGTTCCAGTTCGTTCAGCGGGAACCAGTAGTACTGCAGGCTGCGGGCCAGGCGCTCCTTGGTGTCCTCGCTGAGCGGACGCACCGCCTTGAGTCGCCGCGCCGGGTCGCTGGAGAGAATGATGATGCTGTTCTCGTCGCTGACAAAGGCCTCCAGGCGCGCGCGCTGCCAGCGCTCTTCCAAGGCTTCCAGGCGTACCTTGACCACGGCGACGCCGATGATCTTGCCCTGTTCTTCCAGGCCATGAGCCAGGTAGTAGCCGGGTTCGCCGTTGGTGCTGCCGATGCCATAGAAGCGTCCTGGCTGACCCCGTACGGCATTCTGGAAGTAGGCACGGAAGGACAGGTCTTCCCCCAGGTAGCTGTCGAAATCGCGCCAGTTACTGGTGGCCAGCACTCGGCCGGTGGTGTCCATCACGTAGATCGCCCGACTGCGGCTGCGTCGGTTCAGGCCTTCGAGGTAAGTGTTGACCGTTTGTCGGTGCTCTGGCGTCGGGTCGGCCAGCAACTGGGAAACGCTCGATTCGAGTTCCAGCAGGCTGGGCAGGTAGGTGTACTTGCTGATTTCGCTTTCCACGGCACGGGCGTGCAGTTCCAACTGGCGTTGGCCGTTTTCGCTGAGGTTGCGAACACCGTAATGCTCGCTGACCCAAAAGCCGAGGTAGCCCAATGCGGCCATCAACAGGATGACCAACGGCGGCAGAAACAGATGGCGAATCAGACGGGGTTTCACGGCGAGTGATGGCGGTGCGGCGCGATAATGGCTAGGGTCGCATTTCATCACAGATGCCTTGGGTCAACCAGTGTGGCAGCGGGCTTGTTCTGGTTTCCAATGGTACGCGGAACCTGTGGCGAGGGAGCTTGCTCCCGCTCGGCTGCAAAGCAGTCGTAAAACCGGTCAATGCGGTGTGTCAGTCAACATGCATTTACAGGTTTTGGGGTCGCTACACGACCCAGCGGGAGCCAGCTCTCTCGCCACAAGGGCAAGCCTGCCCTCCTAATTGAGGGCAGTGCCGGTTTTAGTGTTGCAGGATCTTGTTGAGGAAGTGCTGTGTACGTTCGGCGCGGGCGTTGATGTCGCCGAAGAACTCCTCTTTCTTGCAGTCTTCGATGATCTTGCCGGCGTCCATGAAGATCACCCGGTCCGCCACTTTACGGGCGAAGCCCATTTCGTGGGTCACGCACATCATGGTCATGCCTTCGTGGGCCAGTTGCACCATGACGTCGAGCACTTCGTTGACCATTTCCGGGTCCAGGGCCGAGGTCGGTTCGTCGAACAGCATGACGATCGGATCCATCGCCAGTGCACGGGCAATCGCCACACGCTGCTGCTGACCACCCGAGAGCTGGCCCGGGTGTTTGTGGGCGTGAGCCGACAGACCGACGCGCTCAAGCAGTTGCAGGCCTTTCTTGGTGGCCTCTTCCTTGCTGCGGCCCAGTACCTTGATCTGCGCGATGGTCAGGTTTTCGGTAATGGTCAGGTGCGGGAACAGTTCGAAGTGCTGGAACACCATGCCCACGCGCGAACGCAGTTTCGGCAGGTTGGTCTTCGGGTCGGCGATGGAAGTACCGTCGACCACGATGTCGCCTTTCTGGAACGGTTCCAGGGCGTTGACGCACTTGATCAGGGTCGATTTGCCGGAGCCGGACGGCCCGCAGACCACGATCACTTCACCTTTTTTGACCTCGGTGCTGCAATCAGTCAGCACCTGGAAGTCCCCATACCACTTGTTGATGTTCTTGATAGAGATCATACGGCGAACCTTTTTTGCAGACGCTTGACCAGCTGCGAGGCGGCAAAGCTGATGATGAAGTACGTGAGACCTGCGAAGATCAGGAACTCATTGGAGCGACCAATGATGTCGCCACTGGCGCGCGAAGCATTGAGGAAGTCCACCAGGCCGACCGCGTAGACCAGCGAGGTGTCCTGGAACAGGATGATGCTCTGTTGCAGCAGCAACGGGGTCATCTTGCGGAACGCTTGCGGCAGGATGATCAAGCGCATCATCTGGCCATAGCTCATGCCCAGAGCCTGGGCAGCGCCCATCTGGCCCTTGGGAATCGACTGCACGCCAGCACGGACGATTTCGCAGAAGTACGCCGCTTCGAACATCATGAACGCCACGATGCACGAGCCGAACGCGCCGATCGGCGTGTCTTCGCCAGTGATCCAGCGCAGTACGAATGGCACCGCCAGGTAGAACCAGGTGATCACCAGCAGCAACGGGATCGAGCGGAAGTAGTTGACGTAGGCACCGGCAATGTTCGACAGCAGTTTGTTGTGGGACAGACGCATCAACGCCAGGATAGTGCCAAGGATGATCCCGCCGACGACGCCCAGCACCATCAGTTGCAGGGTCATGACCATACCGTTCCACAAACCCGGCAGGGACGGAATGATGCCCGAGAAGTCGAATTCCATCATTTACCCCCTACGGAAATCAGGCCCGGTACGGCGACTTTCTTCTCGACCAAACGCATCAGCAGCATCAGGCTCATGTTCAGGGTGAAGTAGATCAGCGTTGCCAGGGTGAAGGCTTCGAACAGGTTGGCGGAGAACTCGGCGGTCTGCTTGGTCTGCGCGAGCAGTTCCATCAGGCCGATCAGCGAGGCTACGGAGGTGTTCTTGAATACGTTCAGGAATTCCGAGGTAAGCGGCGGAATGATGATCCGGTAGGCCTGGGGCAGCAGCACGTTCCAGTAGATCTGTGGCAGCTTGAAGCCCATGGCGCGGGCGGCGGATTCCTGGCCTGTGGGCAGGGCCTGGATACCGGTACGCACCTGTTCGCAAACGCGGGCCGTGGTGAACAGGCCCAGGCACACGACGACGCTGAGGAAGGCCGAGGTGGTCGGGTTCAGGTCCTGCTTGTACCACTCTTGCAGGTCCGCCGGCAGCAGGTCGGGTACCAGGAAGTACCAGATGAACAGCTGAACCAGCAGCGGCACGTTACGGAAGAGTTCGACGTAGCAGGTGGCGATGCCCGATACGATGCGGTTCGGCACAGTACGCATGACGCCCAGGACCGAGCCCAGTGTCAGGGCGATGATCCAGGCCGCGATGGCGATGCCGATGGTCCAGGCCAGACCGGACACGTACCAGTCGAGATACGTCTCGCTGCCCACGCCGGTGGACTTGAAGAACACGCCCCAGTCCCAGTTGTAATTCATTAGGGTCTCCCCTCGGATTCGATCAATGTACAAATACCCGCTTGGGGGAAGCTCCGTTCCCGCCCGACCCAGGTGGCCTGTGTGGTCAGTTCTGTTAGCTCAACTTCGGCGCCAGAAGTCCATATCCTGCGTTGCTGTTCCTCGCCATAGCGGGCTATGACTCGTCACAGCGCCTTGGCTATGAACTTCTGGCATCCGAATTTGAGCCAACGAACTAACCGTACAGGCCACTCCGATCAGGCACACGCGCTCGGCTCGACAGCCACCGGTTCGAGTGTTTCCAAAAAATGCCAGCAGGGAGTGACAACCTCCTGAAAGGGCCGCGGCCCCCTCAGGAGATAAGGTTAGTCAGAAATCAGGACTTCTTGTCGTCAGCCGCTTTATCAGTCGGTTTGGCGATCAGTGCCTTGAGCTCGTCGCTCATCGGGAAGTTCAGGTTCAGGCCTTTTGGCGGGATCGGTTGCATGAACCATTTTTCGTAGATCTTGTTGATCTCGCCCGATGCGTAGGTGGCCTTGATGGCGTCATCCACAGCCTTTTTGAACGGCTCGTCGCCTTTGCGCACCATGCAGCCGTAGATTTCGTAGGACTGTGGAGTGCCGGTCACGGCCCAGTCGCTTGCCTTCTTGGCCTTGGCCGCTTCACCCGCCAACAGGGCGTCGTCCATCATGAAGGCCACTGCGCGGCCGGTTTCCAGCATCTGGAACGACTCGCCATGGTCTTTGGCGGAGATGACGTTCATGCCCATCTGCTTGTCGGCGTTCATCGCCTTGAGGATGCGCTCGGACGTGGTGCCAGCGGTGGTCACGACGTTCTTGCCGGCCAGGTCAGGGAAATCCTTGTACTTGGAGTCTGCCTTGGACAGCAGGCGAGTACCGATTTCGAAGATGCCGACGGAGAAGTCAACTTGCTGCTGACGCTCGACGTTGTTGGTGGTGGAACCGCACTCGAGGTCCACGGTGCCGTTCTGCACCAGCGGGATACGGGTTTGCGAAGTCACCAGGTTGTATTTGACCTGGAGGTTCGGTATGTCCAGGTCTTTTTTCAGGGCTTCAACGACTTTCAGTTGAATGTCGTGGGAGTAGCCGACCGGTTTGCCGGAAGCGTCTGCAATGTAGGAAAACGGAATGGAAGCGTCGCGATGGCCCAGAGTGATGGTGCCGGACTCTTTGATCTTCTTCAGGGTGCCGGTGAGTTCGGCTGCGAAAACTGGCGTGCTGATCAGAGCGGCAGCAATGGCTGCGCCCAGGATATGGGGAACGATGCGCATCAAATTTTCCTCGACATTGTTTTTTTTATGGAGCCAGTTCTTCGGCTCTCTTGTGCAGCTGAATGCCTGGAGGGCTCCTGAAGTGTTGGCACCTCAAACATTCGTCCAAGAGTGTAGAGCATGAGTCGTGCCAGGCCAGGGTTTTATAGTTAAATTATTGATTTATAAGGATATTAAATTTTTGTGGCGGCGGTGTGCGAGAAGGAAGGTCCGGTTAACCGAATCGACCGCAGAGTCGCGTTCGGAAAACCGAATGCATTTCTGTCGGTATTGCCCACTTTGCCCGGGAGCGATCAGGGGTATCAGAATGTACAAAGCCCCTGGACCTTTCGGTGCCAGGGGCTTTTGATCCATCGAATCGGTAATCAGGCCGCTTCGATCTTCCGGCGGTTCATTTCTACCGTGTTCAAGTACTGCTGAACCTTCGCTTGCTCGTCCTGGGTGGTGAACAAGCCCAGTTTGCTGCGGCGCCAGAGGATGTCGTGAGCGGTGGTAGCCCATTCCTCACTGCACAGGTAATCGACTTCGCGGCTGTAGAGACCGCCGCCCAGGTGTTCACCCAGGTCGTTCAGGTTCTGCACGCCTTCGAGCATGCGCCAGGTGCGGCTGCCGTAGGTGGTGGCCCAGCGCCGGGCGATTTCCGTTGGTACCCAGTCGAATTTGTCGCGAATCAACGCACTCAAGGCCTGGGGGGTGGTCATGTCTTCACCGCCTGGCAGGGTCGCACTGGCGGTCCAGCTTGGCTTGATGTCCTTGAAGTAAGGGGCCAGTTGCGCCATGGCCGATTCGGCCAGCTTGCGGTAGGTGGTCAGCTTGCCGCCGAACACTGACAGCAGCGGGGCTTCTTCGCCGCTGCCGGACAGCGCCAGGGTGTAGTCCCGGGTCACGGCCGACGGGTTGTCGGACTCGTCGTTACACAGTGGGCGAACACCGGAGTAGGTGTGCAGGATGTCCTCGCGGCTGATCTGTTTCTTGAAGTGCGCATTGACGACCTTGATCAGGTAGTCGGTCTCGCCCTCGGTGATCGCGACTTTGGCTGGATCGCCCGTGTATTCACGGTCCGTGGTACCAATCAGGGTGAAGTGATTGAGGTACGGGATCGTGAACACGATGCGCTGATCTTCGTTTTGCAGGATATGCGCGTGTTCGCCTTCGTACAGCTTTGGCACGATCAAGTGGCTGCCCTGGATCAGGCGGATGCCGTAAGGCGATTCCATCTTCAGGTCGTCGCGAATGAACTTGGCGACCCATGGGCCGGCCGCGTTCACCAGCGCCTTGGCGCAGATCGAGAACAGGCTGCCGTCGGCACGCTCCAGGTGCAGGTGCCACAGGCCTTTGCTACGACGGGCGCTGACACAACGGGTCTGGGTGTGGACGTGGGCACCTTTTTCGCGGGCAGCCATGGCGTTGAGCACCACGAGGCGGGCGTCGTCGACCCAGCAGTCGGAGTACTCGAAGCCCTTGGTGATTTCGCTCTTCAGTGCGCTGTCGGTGCCGAATTTCAGGCTTCTGGAACCAGCGAGTTTCTCGCGCTTGCCCAGGTGGTCATACAGGAACAGGCCGGCACGAATCATCCACGCCGGACGCAGGTGCGGGCGGTGAGGCAGCACGAAGCGCATCTGCTTGACGATGTGTGGCGCCTTGGCCAGCAGCACTTCCCGTTCTGCCAGGGCCTCGCGCACCAGGCGGAATTCGTAATGTTCGAGGTAGCGCAGGCCGCCGTGGATCAGCTTGCTGCTGGCGGACGAGGTATGGCTGGCCAGATCGTCCTTTTCGCAAAGGAACACCGAGAGATCGCGGCCGGCGGCATCCGCTGCAATCCCGACACCGTTGATCCCGCCACCGATAACGGCAATGTCATAGATCTCGGCAAGTGGGGGCGTCAGGGTGGAAGTGGGCATTGGCTGGCCTCGGACTCTTTTGATTATCTGTATTGGAATTCGAACATTAATGTTCATTTGCGAAAATGTTAGCTCATAAAGCCGGGCACGGCCAGTCGACTTCGATTGAAAAAACTCATCGAAGGGCCGCTAAAGGAAAATTTTCGAACATTAATGTGAGGCGCAGCGCTTTTGTGGCGAGGGAGCTTGCTCCCGCTGGGCGGGTCCGCGTTCGGGGCAAAGCAGCCCCGAAACCATTCAACCGAGTTCATTCAGAGGCACCCGACCCGCCGGGTGTGCGACGGCTTCGCCGCCGAGCGGGAGCAAGCTCCCTCGCCACGGGGGAGCTTTGCTGCTGGGGGGATTAAACGACTTCCAGGCGAATCTTGTGCTGGTTCAGCAGTTGCGCCAGGGCAGGTACCGGCTGCTGGTCAGTTACCAGGCAGTCGATCAGGCTGATGGGCCCCAGGCGAATCATGGCGTTGCGCCCGAACTTGCTGGAGTCGGCCGCCAGGATCACTTGCCGGGCGTTGGCGATGATCGCCTGGGAGACCCGCACTTCCTGGTAGTCGAAGTCCAGCAGGCTGCCGTCCTCGTCGATGCCGCTGATGCCCACCAGGGCATAGTCGACCTTGAACTGGTTGATGAAGTCGACGCTGGCTTGACCGACAACGCCGCCATCGCGGCGCACGTTGCCACCGGTGAGCAGTACATCGAAGTCGTCCTTGGCGCTGAGCATCGAGGCGACATGCAGGTTGTTGGTGATGATCTTCAGGTGGCTGTGGTTGAGCAGCGCCCGAGCGATGGATTCGGTGGTGGTGCCGATATTGATGAACAGCGAGGCGTGGTCGGGGATTTGCCGGGCAATGGCTTCGCCGATGCGCTGTTTTTCGTCGCGCATCTGGTCGGCGCGCATGGCATACGCGGTGTTTTCCACGCTTGAATCATAGGCCGCGCCGCCATGGTAGCGACGTAACAGGTTGTCTTCGGCCAGTTGATTGATGTCGCGGCGGATGGTCTGCGGTGTCACAACGAACAGTTGGGCCATTTCCTCGATGCTGACGTAGCCGCGTTCGCGGACCAGTTCGAGGATTTGCTGCTGACGGGGAGGCAGATTCATGGGGCTTCCTTTGGGCTGCCGTGCAAAATTTGCCCATGATGACGCAGGAATCTGCTCCCTACCAGTTTCCAAACAACGTGAAAGCTACTTCGTGCTAGACGCCTTCTGCGTTACGCAAGCAAACCTGCGTTAAAAACAGGCTCGGACTGCTCATTTACAACCTCGTAAAGTCGGGTGCGACCCCAGCCGGTCCTCGCCTGTCTTTGCCTTGTCTTTCCTTCGCTCGCTACGCTTTCACGCTGTTTTGACATACAGGCACGAGTGCTCGGCCTGGTTTACTCCGCGCCTTCGTGCGGCTCCCAGTCACGGGTGCGGCTGACGGCTTTTTTCCAGCCAGCGTAGAGTTTTTCCTTTGTTGCTTCGTCCAGTTGTGGGTCGAACTCGCGTTCGATTACCGCCTTGCCACGCAGCTCTTCCAGGCTGCCCCAGAAGCCACAGGCCAGGCCGGCCAGGTAGGCGGCGCCGAGCGCGGTGGTTTCACGCATTTGCGGACGCTCGACCTGGGTGCCGAGGATGTCGGCCTGGAACTGCATCAGGAAGTTGTTGGCGACCGCGCCACCGTCCACGCGCAGGGCCTTGAGGCGTTCGCCGGAATCCTGTTGCATGGCGTCGAGTACGTCGCGGGTCTGGAAGGCAATCGACTCCAGGGCGGCACGAATGATGTGGTCCACCCGTACGCCGCGGGTCAGGCCGAACAGTGCGCCACGGGCATAGGGGTCCCAGTACGGAGCGCCCAGGCCGGTAAAGGCGGGCACCAGGTACACGCCGTTGCTGTCCTTGACCTTGTTGGCGAAGTACTCGGTGTCGTGGGCGTCATTGATGATCTTCAGCTCGTCGCGCAACCACTGCACGGTGGAGCCGCCGTTGAACACCGCACCTTCCAGCGCGTAAGCGACTTCACCCCGTGGGCCGCAGGCGATGGTGGTGAGCATGCCGTGGCTGGATTTCACCGCTTTGGTGCCGGTGTTCATCAGCAGGAAGCAGCCGGTGCCGTAGGTGTTTTTTGCCTGGCCTGGCTCCACGCACATCTGGCCGAACAGGGCAGCCTGCTGGTCGCCGGCGATACCGCCGATGGCGATGCCGCTCTTGGTGTGCCCGTAGATTTCCGACGAAGACTTCACCTCTGGCAGCATCTCGCGCGGGATGTCCAGCACCTCCAGCATCTTCGCGTCCCACTCCAGGGTGTGGATGTTGAAGAGCATGGTGCGCGAGGCGTTGGTGTAGTCCGTGACGTGGGTCTTGCCGCCCGTGAATTTCCAGATCAGCCAGCTGTCGACGGTGCCGAACAGCAATTCGCCCTTGCGCGCCCGCTCGCGGCTGCCCTCGACGTTGTCCAGGATCCACTTGAGCTTGGTGCCGGAGAAGTACGGGTCGGTGACCAGGCCCGTGGTGTCGCGGATGTATTGTTCGTGACCGTCGCGCTTGAGCTGCTCGCAGATCTCGGTGCTGCGGCGGCACTGCCAGACGATCGCGTTATAGATCGGGCGGCCGGTGGTCTTGTCCCAGACCACGGTGGTTTCGCGCTGGTTGGTGATGCCGATGGCGGCCACCTGGTCATGGTGCAGGCCGGCTTGTGCCAGGGCCTCGACCATCACCGCGCTTTGGGTGGCGAAGATTTCCATCGGGTCGTGCTCGACCCAGCCGGCTTGCGGGTAGTGCTGGGCGAATTCGCGTTGTGCGGTGCAGACCACGTTGGCGTCACGGTCGAAAATGATCGCGCGCGAGCTGGTCGTACCCTGATCGAGGGCAATGATGTAGTTCTTATTCTGTGTGTCGGTCATGTCGATTGCCTTGGACGAAATAAGGGAGTGGATGGGGGCGCGTGGTCAAGGATGGGCAGGACTGCGCGCCGCCGCTTTCAGGAAACTCGTGGTTTGCCGTCAATGGCAGGTTCTGCATCCTTTGTAGCAGGTTCGGCGCCAGGCAGATGACGGGCAATGAGCCCACGATAGGCCGCGGCACCGAGGCAGGCACCAACAATCGGTGCAAAGACAGGAATCAGGAAGTAAGGAATATCGCGGCCGCCAGTAAAGGAAATTTCACCCCAGCCAGCGAAGAAAGTCATCAGTTTCGGACCGAAGTCACGTGCCGGGTTCATCGCGAAGCCGGTCAGCGGGCCCATCGAACTGCCAATCACCGCGATCAGCAGGCCAATCAGCAACGGCGCCAGCGGGCCTTTCGGCAGGCCATTGTTGTCGTCGGTCAGGGACATGATCACGCCCATCAGGATCGCAGTGATGATGATCTCGACCAGGAACGCCTGGCCTGTCGACAGGGCAGGGTTAGGGAAGGTGGAGAACACGGATGCCAGTTCAAGGCTGGCCAGGCTGCCGCGGACCATTTGATGGCTTTGTTCGAAATCGAAGAACAGGTTGCTGTAAAGCGTGTAAACCAACAAGGCGGCGCAGAAGGCGCCAGCGACCTGGGAGAGGATGTAGAACGGCAGTTTGCGTTTTTCAAAGTCGGTAAAAATGCTCAGGGCAATACTGACGGCCGGGTTCAGGTGCGCGCCGGAAACGCCCGCGGTCAGGTAGATCGCCATGCTCACGCCAACCCCCCAGATAATGCTGATTTCCCACAGGCCAAAGCTGGCACCGGCGACTTTGAGCGCGGCAACGCAGCCGGTACCAAAGAAGATCAGTAAGGCCGTGCCCAGGAATTCGGCCATGCATTGGCTCGAGAGCGAAGGTTGCTGTAAAGCAGTTGTCATTGAAAACCTCGGTTTTTGTTGTTGTCTGGCGCTGTTTCCGAAAGGACTGAGCGCGATTTTCACCGAGGCAGGATCCCCATCCTGGTCTCGGCTTGCTGCCGGGTGTTGCGTAGGAATCTTCGCATATATTCAGATTCGAAAAAATATAGACAAGAAACGCTGCTGTCAAAGGTCGAAAGTGAACTATCAGTCACTTTTAAACTGTCAGCTTGATGAATGACTGCGGGTTCGAGGTGTGGAACCGTCCTGGCCTGGCTCTCCAGGTTGGCGCCTGTTGAGGGATAAAACGCTGGCCATGGAGCCTTTTGCTGTCTGATGTCCTAGAATCCGGCGCAACTTTTTTGTTGTTTTGCCACGCTTGGAGCTGCCATGACCCCCGCATTGGATCTGCTGAAAAAAGTTCGAGCCGAACATCGCGTGCACAGTTATGAACATGATCCGAAGGCCGCCTCGTATGGGCTGGAGGCTGCGGAAAAACTGGGGCTGGACCCCGCGCAAGTGTTCAAGACGTTGCTGGCGGCGAGTGAAAAGGGCGAGTTGCTGGTCGCTGTGGTGCCAGTCGTCGGAAGCCTGGACCTCAAGGCGCTGGCCCAGGCCGCGGGGGTGAAGAAAGTCGAGATGGCTGACCCGGCCGCCGCGCAACGGGCGACCGGCTATTTGTTGGGTGGCATCAGCCCGCTGGGACAAAAGAAGCGTCTGCGCACCTTCATCGATAACAGTGCCCAACCTTTTGCAAGTGTTTATGTCAGTGCCGGGCGGCGGGGCCTGGAGGTCGAGTTGGCGGCGTCGGTGCTGGCCGAGCACACCCAAGCCACCTTTGCCGATATCGGTCGCGGCTGACGACCGCGCTGTATGGTGAAAATTGGCCGGCTCTGTCTCTGCCCGGCTGGCGACGGTTACTGCATGCTCGCGTCCGACTTATCACAAGGAGGTCAGTGCCATGCAGTTAGCGTTTCATCAGGTCGATGCGTTCAGCGAGCGCCCGTTCAGTGGCAACCCGGCGATGGTCTATCGGCTCGATACCTGGCTCAACGATGAGCTGATGCAACAAATCGCCGCCGAACACAACCTCGCCGAAACAGCGTTTGTGGTGCGCGAAGCCGAGGGTTGGCGCATCCGCTGGTTCACGCCAGCTACCGAAGTACCCTTGTGTGGGCATGCGACGCTGGCCAGTGCCTATGTATTGTTTGAGGTCTTTCACGAGCCGGCCGAGCGCCTGGACTTCATCAGCCAGTCCGGGCCCTTGAGTGTGACTCGGGAAGACGGGCGGCTGTGGCTGGACTTTCCTGCCATCGAGGCCCGTGAAGTGCAGGATCACCAGCAAGTGGCGCGGGCGCTGGGGGTGCAACCGGTCGAGGTGCTGGGTTCAAACGAATTGTTGGTGGTGCTGGAGTCAGAGCAGGCAGTCATCGATTGCCAGCCTGACATGGCTGCGCTGGCGAAGCTGCCTTGGCTGGGGGCGATCGTGACGGCCCGTGGAGCACAGCATGATTTCGTGTCGAGGTATTTTGCCCCGGCCATCGGTATCAACGAGGACCCGGTCACCGGGTCGACCCATTGCCTGTTGATCCCCTATTGGGCGCAGCGTCTGGACAAAACCAGGCTGACGGCGTTTCAGCGTTCGGCGCGGGGAGGGGAGTTGTTCTGCCGCCTGGAAGGCAGTCGGGTGAAAATCGGCGGTCACGCGACGCTGGTGGCCAGCGGGACGTTGATGTTGGATTGATGATTGTACCCATGCTTTCGCGTGGGAATGCAGTTCGTGACGCTCCGAGGGAGCGTCCCTTGAGGCATTCCCACGCAGAGCGTGGGAATGATCAAGCGAACTCTGTTCAGATGGCAGTACTGTACCGCCGAACCCCTGACTCGATCGACTCAATCTGCGCGGCCATGCTACCGGACGCCTGGAACAGCACCAGGTGTTCAGCCGCCACGCGAATCCCGACTTCGGCACCGACCAGGTGGTCGGCGTGGCTTGGAAAGATCGACTCCAGCTGGCTGCCCGTCGGCAGTTGCAGGCGATACAGGGTCGAGGCACCGAGGAACGACTTGCCCACGATCCGCGCTCTCAACGGGCTGTCGGGGGCATAGACAATGTCGTCGGGACGCAGCAACACGTCCACGGCACCGCCGATTGGCCAAGTGTAAGCACGATTACCGCGCAGCTCGCCGAGCTCGGTTTGCACCGATTCGGGGGTCTGCAACTGACCACGAATGAAGTAGCCCTGGCCGATGAAACTGGCAACGAAAGGCGTCAGTGGTTCGTGGTACAGGTTGTAGGGCGTGTCCCACTGTTCCAGTCGACCTTCCTTGAACACCCCGACCTGGTCGCTGACCGCGAAGGCTTCTTCCTGGTCGTGGGTCACTAGAATCGCGCTGGTGCCCCGGCTCTTGAGGATATCCCGGACTTCGTGGCTCAACTTGCGGCGCAATTCGCCATCGAGGTTGGAAAACGGTTCGTCCAGCAACAAGAGTTGTGGCTCTGGCGCCAGGGCCCGGGCCAGTGCGACCCGTTGCTGCTGGCCGCCAGACAGTTCGTGGGGGAAGCGCTTGCCCAGGTGCTTGAGATTGACCAGCTCCAGCATCTCGGCGGTGACCCGTTCTTTGTCCGGGTGCTTGCGAATGCCGAAGGCAATGTTGTCGGCCACGCTCAGGTGCGGAAACAGGGCATAGTCCTGGAACACCATGCCGATCCGGCGTTTCTCCGGGGCGAGGGTAAAGCCGGCGCTGGAGATGGTTTCACCCGCCAGCTGGATTTCCCCTTCGTGAATCGGCTCGAAGCCTGCAATCGCACGCAGGGTTGTGGTCTTGCCGCAACCGGATGAACCGAGCAGGCAGCCGATGTCACCGGCATTGAGGTGCAGGTTGAGGTTCTGAACGACCCGCTGGTCTTGATAACCGCAGGCCAGGTTGCGCAGGTTCAGCAGTAATGGATGGCTCATGCGTGATGGTACGCAGGCTCGACGAGAAACTCGAGCAAGGCCTTTTGTGCGTGAAGACGGTTTTCTGCCTGGTCCCAGGCGACCGAGCGCGGGTCATCCAGCAGGTCGAGGCTGATTTCTTCGCCGCGGTGGGCGGGTAGGCAGTGCATGAACAGGACATCCTCTGCGGCCAGATCGAGCAGGGCGCGATTGACCTGGAACGGCGCGAACAATGTAAGGCGCTTGGCGGTTTCTTCTTCCTGGCCCATGGAGGTCCAGACGTCGGTGCTGACCAGATGAGCGCCCAGCACGGCATCCTTGGGATCGCGGACGATGGTCACGCGGTCACCTGCTCTTGCCACGAATTCCGGGTTGGGTTCGTAACCCTCGGGGCAGGCGATGCGCAACTGGAAGTCGAACTGGATGGCGGCTTCTATATAGCTGTTGCACATGTTGTTGCCATCGCCGATCCAGGCGACGGTCTTGCCCTGGATCGAACCACGATGCTCAAGGAAGGTTTGCATGTCGGCCAGCAGCTGGCACGGGTGCAGGTCATCGGACAAGCCGTTGATCACCGGTACGCGCGAGTTGGCGGCAAATTCGGTCAGGGTGCTGTGGGCGAAGGTGCGGATCATCACCGCATCGAGCATGCGCGACATGACGATGGCGCAGTCGCCGATCGGCTCGCCGCGCCCCAGTTGGGTGTCGCGCGGCGAAAGGAAAATCGCCTGGCCGCCCAGTTGGATCATGCCGGCTTCGAACGACAGGCGAGTGCGGGTCGAGGACTTCTCGAAAATCATGCCCAGGACGCGGTTTTTCAACGGCTCGAACAGTACGCCGCGGTTACGCAGGTCTTTGAGCTCAATGCCTCGACGGATCACGCTGACCAGCTCTTCGGGCGTGCAATCCATCAGGGAGAGAAAGTGCCTTGCGCTCATCATTGACTACCTTTTTGCAACGGACCGCAGATACTCAAAGCCTTGTTTCATTGGAAAACGGGCGAGACCTGCGGCGTAAGCCGCACGGGGCGACGAAATAGGGGAAGGCGCGATATTGACACTAAATGTCGCGTCTTACCAATAGGCTACGGTTTTTAGGGGATTTCAGAGGGGCTACGGGACGATCGCGGTAGCGCTTATGAAGCCTGTTTCCTGACTGCAGCCACTCCTTTGTACACTGCCCTCGCGCGCCTTGGCAATCGAGCGAGGCGTTCAAGGTGTCGCCCTGGTCGGTTTCTGACTGATAGGGCCCGGTGCCCGGGGCCGCTATCGGCAGGCCTGATGGCCGGCGATTCACAAGACGAACGTCGCTGGCGCGGCGGCCGGTCACGGCCCATAGTTTTGTTCCCGCAACCGTGCGTTGGTTGCCCCGAATAAAACAGAGACTGGCCATGACCAAGACTCTCAATTACCGTGCGTGCCACCTGTGTGAAGCCATTTGCGGCTTGACCATCGAAGCCACGGCAACCGACGATGCCGGCCTGCAGATCACCTCGATCAAGGGCGACGCGCAAGACAGCTTCAGTCGCGGCCATATCTGCCCCAAGGCAGTGGCCTTGCAGGATATCCAGAACGATCCCGATCGCCTGCGCCACCCCATGCAACGCGTGGGCAGCGAGTGGCAAGCGATTGCCTGGGAAGACGCTTTTGCCCTGGTGGCTGAGCGCCTTGCAGCGATTCAGGAGCGCCATGGCCAGAACGCCGTCGCGGTGTATCAGGGCAACCCCAGCGTGCACAACTATGGGTTGATGACCCACAGCAACTATTTTCTCGGCCTGCTGAAAACCCGAAACCGCTACTCCGCGACTTCGGTCGACCAGTTGCCCCATCACCTGACCAGTCATTTGATGTACGGCCACGGGCTGCTGTTGCCGATTCCCGACATCGATCACACCGACTTCATGCTGATCCTGGGCGGCAACCCGCTGGCCTCCAATGGCAGCATCATGACCGTGCCGGACGTGGAAAAGCGCCTGAAGGCGATTCAGGCACGGGGCGGCAAGGTGGTGGTGGTCGACCCGAGGCGCAGCGAGACAGCGGCGATTGCCGACCAGCATCTGTTTGTCCGCCCGGGAGGCGATGCGGCGCTGTTGTTCGGCTTGCTCAATACCCTGTTCAGCGAAGGCCTGACGCGCGACAGTCATTTGCCGGTCGATGGGCTTGAGGAGGTTCGCCAGGCGGTCAGCGGCTTCAGTGCTGAAGCGATGAGCCCGCTGTGCGCTGTACCGGCCGGGCAGATTCGGCAACTGGCCCGGGATTTCGCCGCCGCCAGGACCGCGGTTTGTTATGGCCGCATGGGCATTTCCACCCAGGCGTTCGGTACCCTGTGCCATTGGCTGGTGCAGTTGATCAACCTGGTCAGCGGTAACCTGGATCGGGTCGGAGGCGCACTGTGCACCGAACCGGCTGTCGATCTGGTGGCGTCGACCTCGGGCGGGCATTTCAATCAGTGGCAAAGCCGTGTGTCCGGGCGCCCGGAATACGGCGGTGAGTTGCCGGTGTCGGCGCTGGCCGAAGAGATGCTCACCGAAGGGGAGGGGCAGGTGCGTGCGCTGGTGACCGTGGCCGGTAACCCGGTGCTGTCGACTCCCAATGGTCGACAGCTGGAACAGGCGCTGGATGGGCTGGAGTTCATGGTCAGCATCGACTTGTACATCAACGAGACCACGCGCTATGCCGATCTGATCCTGCCGTCGACCTCTGCGCTGGAAAACGATCACTACGATACGACGTTCAATATGTTCGCCGTGCGCAATGTCAGCCGATTCAACCGGGCCATCCTGCCCAAGCCCGAGGGCGCGCTGCATGACTGGGAGATTTTCGTCGGGTTGGCCAAGGCGTTTGCGGCCCGGACCGGCAAAGAACTCAAGCCCACGATGCCACCGGCGCAGATGATCGATTTTGGTTTGCGCGCCGGCCGCTATGGCGATGCTTCACCGTACAAACTGTCGGTGGCGAGCCTGTTCGATCACCCCCATGGCATCGACCTGGGGCCGCTCAAGGCCAACCTTGCACCGCGCCTGAAAACTGCGAATCAGCGAGTGCAGGCCGCGCCGCCAGCGATCCTGGGCGACCTGGCGCGATTTGCCGCGCAACAGGTACCGGTCGCTGATGAGTTGTTGTTGATCGGCCGTCGCCATGTGCGCAGCAACAATTCGTGGATGCACAATTATCACCGCCTGGTGAAGGGTAAGCCGCGTCATCAGTTGCTGATGCACCCGGAGGATCTTGCCAGCCGCGGGCTCAACGACGGTCAGCGGGTGCGGGTCAGCTCGCGGGTCGGGGCGATCGAGGTCGAGGTGCTGGGCAGTGTCGAGATGATGAAGGGGGTGGTCAGTCTGCCCCATGGCTGGGGACATGCCCGGCCGGGCGTGCAGATGACCATCGCCATGGGGCAGCCTGGCTCCAGCGCCAATGACCTGACCGATGAGCAGCAACTGGATGAGTTGTCCGGCAATGCGGCGCTCAATGGGGTGCCGGTGACGGTGGCCGCCGCGTAGGCATGTCTGTCGGGGAGGCCGAGCATCGCGCCCGGCTTTCCGTTACAATGCGCCACCGTGCCGACAACTGAGTCGGAAAGTTCAGCCGAGGTGCTTCATGGATATCATCGAAACTATTAAAGAGCAGATTGCCAACAACACCATTCTGCTTTACATGAAAGGCTCGCCGAATGCGCCACAGTGTGGCTTTTCCGCGAAAGCCGCTCAGGCGGTCATGGGCTGTGGTGAGAAGTTCGCTTACGTGGACATCCTGCAGAACCCGGAAATTCGCGCCAACCTGCCAAAGTACGCCAACTGGCCAACCTTCCCGCAACTGTGGGTAGGTGGCGAACTGGTCGGCGGTAGCGACATCATGATCGAAATGGCTGCAGACGGTTCGTTGCAGGCACTGATCAAGGATGCTTCGGCCAAAGCCGCTGCAGCCAAGACAGAAGCCTGATCCACCAGTAGGGGCCGCGGCCCCTGCAGGTAATAAAAAGCCCCGCCTCTCGTAAGAGGGCGGGGCTTTTTAGTGTGGCGGATTTAACGAGCGGTAACTTACTCGTCGCCCATCTGCGATTGCAGATAGTTTTCCATGCCCACTTTGTCGATCAGGCCCAGTTGGGTTTCCAGCCAGTCGATATGTTCTTCTTCGGATTCAAGAATATCTTCGAGCAGTTCACGGCTGCCGAAGTCGCCGACCGTTTCGCAATGGGCGATCGCGACCTTGAGGTCGGCATGGCCGGTACGCTCGATACGCAGGTCGCACTCCAGCATTTCCTTGGTGTGCTCGCCGATCTGCAGCTTGCCCAGGTCCTGGACGTTGGGCAGGCCTTCGAGGAACAGGATGCGCTTGATCAGCTTGTCCGCGTGTTTCATCTCGTCGATGGATTCGTGGTACTCGTGCTTGCCAAGCTTGTTCAGGCCCCAATCTTCATACATGCGCGCATGCAGGAAGTACTGATTGATTGCGACCAGCTCATTGGCAAGAATCTTGTTGAGGTGCTGGATGACTGTGACGTCGCCTTTCATGATGGGGTCCTGCCCTTTAATTACCGTATATAAGGCAGAGTTTGAGCCGGCAAGTACTTAGTGTCAAACCTAAGTTATTGAATAATATATAAAAATTAATCGGAATAAGAATGTTTGTGTTCCGCATCCGAACGCTAAGCGATTGAATTATGGGCATAAAAAAACCGGACGCTGGGTCCGGTTCTTTGGAATGCTCTATTTCACGCTGCAGAAAATTCTACAGGGTAGGGGATAGCGGCCTGGCTCAACTGCAGGTCGGCGAGGGTTTCGCGGACCACTTGCTTGGCAAGGCAGGCACATTTGCCGCATTGACTGGCAACGCCGGTGGCTTCGCGCACTTCACGGTAGCTGCAGCAACCTTCGTAGATTGCATCGCGGATTTTACCGTCGGTGACGCCAGTGCAGAGGCAGACATACATAAGGTGAGAACCGTCGCTGGTTAGGGCTCAATTGCGATGGATCTTAATGTTAACGAGAATGATTGTCAAAGTGCTTTCCCGGCGATGTGTGGCGGATCCACATTCGCCTGACGAACGGTACGAAGCGCTCCCTGAGGTTGTCTGCAGGCCCGTTGCCGGGTTTTTTGGCCCATTGGAAAAACCGTTGAGGACAGGTCAAAAACGCAGTGTATGATGGTCGGTCCTCGCGAAGGGCAGTCGATTCATCAACCTGTCGTTTAATCCCGACAGACTGGTTCGATACCGTTCATCACGCCACCACACCAGGAAATATTCAATGAGCGTACTCGTAGGCAAACAAGCCCCTGACTTCACCGTTCCGGCCGTACTCGGCAATGGCGAAATCGTCGACAGCTTCACCCTGTCGTCGGCCATCAAAGGCAAATACGGCCTGGTGTTCTTCTACCCGCTGGACTTCACCTTCGTTTGCCCGTCCGAGCTGATTGCTCTGGACAACCGCATGGCTGATTTCAAGGCGCGTAACGTTGAAGTGATCGCTGTTTCGATCGACTCGCACTTCACCCACAACGCCTGGCGCAACACCTCGGTCAACGCCGGCGGCATCGGTCAGGTCAAGTACATCATGGCTGCTGACATGAAGCACGACATCGCCAAGGCCTACGACGTTGAGTCCGAAGGCGGCGTGGCGTTCCGTGGCGCGTTCCTGATCGACGACAAAGGCGTTGTCCGCTCGCAGATCGTCAACGACCTGCCGCTGGGCCGTAACATGGAAGAGCTGATCCGTCTGGTCGACGCCCTGCAATTCCACGAAGAGCACGGTGAAGTTTGCCCGGCCAACTGGAAAAAAGGCGACAAAGGCATGACCGCTTCGCCAGAAGGCGTTGCTGCTTACCTGACCGAGCACGCTGCGGCACTGTAAGCCAAGCGTCAGGTATAAAAAAACCGGCCTCAGTGGCCGGTTTTTCATGGGCGCAAGAAACCTGCGACTCGATCAGTCGTTGAAGTCTTCCCAGCCGCCCATTTGCTTCCAGCGGTTGACGATGCCGCAGAACAGATCAGCGGTCTTCTCGGTGTCGTAGCGAGCCGAGTGGGCCTCACGTCCGTCGAAGTCGATGTCCGCTGCCTGGCATGCCTTGGCCAGTACGGTCTGGCCGTAAGCCAGGCCGGCCAGTGTGGCGGTGTCGAAGCTGGAGAACGGGTGAAACGGGTTACGCTTCATATCCAGGCGCGCGGCCGCGGCGTTGAGGAAACCCAGGTCGAAGCTACTGTTGTGGCCGACCAGGATGGCCCGCTTGCAGCCGTTGGCTTTCAACGCCTTGCGCACACCACGGAAGATGTCGGTCAGCGCGCTCTCTTCACTCACCGCCATGCGCAGTGGGTGATCGAGCTTGATCCCGGTGAACTCCAGTGCAGCGGCTTCGATGTTGGCGCCTTCGAACGGCTCGACACGGAAGAAATAGGTGTGATCAGGGTACACAAAGCCCTTTTCGTCCATGCTGATGGTTGTCGCGGCGATTTCCAGCAAGGCGTCAGTGGCACAGTTGAAACCACCGGTTTCAACGTCGACGACGACGGGCAGATATCCACGGAACCGGGCAGCCATCGGGTGGCGTGAACCGCCGCCCTGGCCTTCCTGTTCGTCGTCGTAATGGTCTTCACTCACGCGTGTTCCTCCAGCAGGCGCCAGCGCAGTTTTTCACCGGCGCGCAGCGGGATGACAGTCAGCTCGCCGAACGGCAGGCTGGTTGGGGCGGTCCATTCTTCGCGGACCAGGGTGATGCGGTCAGTGTTCACCGGCAGGCCATAGAAGCGCGGGCCGTTGAGGCTGGCGAAGGCTTCGAGCTTGTCCAGCGCGTTGCGCTGTTCAAAGGCTTCGGCGTACATCTCGATCGCGGCATAGGCGGTGTAGCACCCGGCACAGCCACAGGCTGCTTCTTTGGCGTGCTGGGCGTGGGGCGCCGAGTCGGTGCCCAGGAAGAACTTCTCGCTGCCGCTGGTGGCGGCATCCAGCAGGGCGACCTGGTGGGTGTTGCGCTTGAGGATCGGCAGGCAATAGAAGTGCGGGCGAATCCCGCCGACCAGCATGTGGTTGCGGTTGTATAGCAGGTGATGGGCGGTGATGGTCGCGCCCACGTTGGCCGAAGCCTCATTGACGAACTGCACGGCATCGCTGGTGGTGATGTGTTCGAACACTACCTTGAGCGTTGGAAAACGTTCCACGACACGACGCATGTGCTCGTCGATGAAGATCTTTTCGCGGTCGAAGACGTCGACGTCGCCACGGGTGATTTCACCGTGGACCAGCAAGGGCATCCCGACTTCGGCCATGGCCTCGATCGCAGGGAAGATCTTGTCGATGCTGGTTACGCCAGAATCCGAGTTGGTGGTCGCACCGGCCGGATACAGCTTGGCGGCGTGAACAAAACCGCAGGCCTTGGCCGTGCGAATTTCGTCGGCGGTCGTGCGGTCGGTCAGGTAGAGCACCATCAGCGGTTCGAAGCGGCTACCGGCCGGGCGCGCAGCGAGAATACGCTGGCGATAGGCGTCGGCTTCAGCGGCGTTACGCACCGGCGGTACCAGGTTAGGCATGATGATGGCGCGACCAAAGGTGCGCGCGACATCCGCCACTGTATTGGGCAACACAGCACCATCGCGAAGATGAATATGCCAGTCGTCGGGACGCAGCAGGGTCAGGCGGTCGGACATTGGGGATTCCAGGCGGGTAAAACTCATGGGAATGCTACCGGAAAAGACTCTCGCAGGCACCCGCTATCAAGTTTTGTCGTAGGCTTCCGATATTACAAAGGTATGCCGTAAACGTGTGTGTCGGTCTTTTTATTGTAGAAGTCAGTGGAGCCTCCCGTGCGCCAGCGTTATCTAGCCTTGCTCAGTGTGTTTGCCAGCCTTCCCGCCATGGCGCTCACTTTCCAGACACGCCTGGAGAGCATTGAGTGGAAGGTCGAAGGTGACAAGTTCGAATGCCGCCTGACACAGCCGATTACCGATTTCGGTTCGGGTGAGTTCGTGCGGCGAGCGGGCGAGCAGGCGACGTTTCGCTTGAAGGCCTATAACCCGATGCTGGCCGGTGGCTCGGCGACCTTGCTGGCCGCCGCGGCGCCGTGGCAGCCTGGGCGGGGTGATATCAACCTGGGCTCAGTCAGGCTGGGCAGCGGCGACGTGTTGTTCGACAGTTCGCAGCTTCAGGCCGGGCGCCTCATCGGCGGCTTGATGGACGGGCGCAGTCCACTGGTTCGGCATTACGCGCGTGATGGCCGGGTGTCGGAAGTACGTTTGCTGCCGGTCAGGTTCAGCAAGGCCTATGCCGATTACCAGGGCTGTGTCGCCAAGTTGCTGCCCATGAATTATGACCAGGTGAAGCAGGCCCAGGTCGGTTTTCCGGGCGGCGGTATTGAACTGGACGCACAGGCCAAGGCCAGGTTGCAGGTGATGCTGGTGTTCATGAAGGCTGATCCGACGGTCAATCACATTGAGGTCGACGGGCATTCCGATAACAGCGGCAACCGTCTGACCAATCGTGATTTGTCCCGGCGCAGGGCGCTGGCGGTGATGGATTACCTCAAGGCCAATGGCATTGCCGAGTCGCAGATCACCCTGCGCTTCCATGGTGAACGTTACCCCCTGGCCCCCAATACCAATACGGCCAATCGGGCGAAAAACCGCCGGGTCAATGTACAACTTGAGCGGGTCGAGCCCGTGCAGGATCCTGCCCCGCAAGTCAGCTCCAGCGGCAGCGCGGGTACGGCATCCTGAACGGCTGAAATCGTCGCCCGCTCGACATAATCTGTCGCTTCGTCGTCATAAGCTGTCGCGCCTCTGTAAATTATCCTCCCGCAGCGTTAGACTTATCGGCTTTCCGTAGAACCCCGTGGAGTGATGGCATGGCGGACGTAAACAAGGTCGTTCTGGCGTATTCCGGCGGCCTGGACACTTCGGTGATCCTCAAGTGGCTGCAGGATACTTATAACTGTGAAGTGGTGACCTTCACCGCTGACCTGGGTCAGGGCGAAGAGGTCGAACCAGCTCGCGCCAAGGCACAAGCCATGGGCGTAAAAGAAATCTACATCGACGATCTGCGCGAAGAGTTCGTGCGTGATTTCGTGTTCCCGATGTTCCGCGCCAACACCGTTTACGAAGGCGAGTACCTGCTGGGTACTTCCATCGCGCGTCCACTGATCGCCAAGCGCTTGATCGAAATCGCCAACGAAACCGGCGCTGACGCCATTTCTCACGGCGCCACGGGCAAGGGCAACGATCAGGTACGTTTCGAACTGGGCGCGTATGCACTCAAGCCGGGCGTGAAAGTCATCGCTCCATGGCGCGAGTGGGACCTGCTGTCCCGCGAGAAGCTGATGGACTATGCCGAGAAGCACGCGATCCCGATCGAGCGCCACGGCAAGAAAAAATCCCCGTACTCGATGGATGCCAACCTGCTGCACATCTCCTATGAAGGCGGCGTGCTGGAAGACACCTGGACCGAGCATGAAGAAGACATGTGGCGTTGGACCGTCTCCCCGGAGAAAGCACCGGACAAGCCGCAGTACCTGGAACTGACTTACCGTAACGGTGACATCGTTGCACTGGACGGCGTCGAGATGAGCCCGGCTACCGTGCTGGCGACCCTCAACCGCATCGGTGGCGAACACGGTATCGGCCGTCTCGATATCGTCGAGAACCGCTATGTCGGCATGAAATCCCGTGGCTGCTACGAGACACCTGGCGGCACCATCATGCTGCGCGCTCACCGTGCCATCGAATCGATCACCCTGGACCGCGAAGTGGCTCACCTCAAAGACGAGTTGATGCCCAAGTATGCCAGCCTGATCTACACCGGCTACTGGTGGAGCCCTGAGCGCCTGATGCTGCAACAGATGATCGACGCCTCCCAGGCGCACGTGAGTGGCGTCGTTCGCCTGAAACTGTACAAGGGCAACGTGATCGTCACCGGTCGCAAGTCTGACGAGTCGTTGTTCGACGCCAACATCGCAACCTTCGAAGAAGATGGCGGCGCGTACAACCAGGCTGATGCCGCCGGCTTCATCAAGCTCAATGCGCTGCGTATGCGCATCGCGGCGAATAAAGGCCGCAAGCTGTTCTGATGTTGCCTTGCTAGTTACGAACTGTGGTCCCGCGTGGTGCGGGGCCACAATTCGAGCGAAGAATTTTGTGTGTGTCGATCCTGCGTTGAGTCCCTGTGACTGAAGTTGACGCTTCAGTGCTCTGAAATCTTCCTGTCTTCCTTCTCTCTTGCGTTGTTCTGTCGCGATTTTTCCTCACTCGGGTAGTCGGGTGAATTGGAGTCCTGATCGATGACGGTTACTGCCTGCGTGCTCAAGTTGTAAATCATGTAAAAACCGTTTGTGAGGGTGGGTGTCTTTGTACTCGTCTCCTTGAATGAGTTTCCGTTAACGATGTGTGCGGAGTCATGGCAACTAAGAAGTATGATGGCTTTGCGGTGATTTTGTTCGCGTTCATTGACGCCGGCAGCCAGGTGTCTGAGTTCTTTTTTCTTGCGGATCCAGCGGGCATCCATGATGCGAATAGTCTGTATCGATTTCGGTAAAGAGATTTGATGTTGTGCGCTCAGGTAGTCACTGGCAGCGATGCCTGGCGGGTCTTGCATACTTGGAGGCAGATAGTCGGACCTGGCGTACAGCTCTGCCCGACGCCGTTTATTTGACCGTTCCACGTGCTCTTTTTTTGCTGGCGCTTGCAGGGTTTGTTTATCCATCTTGGCAAGGTTGGTGCCTCTGTTCGTTTCTGATCGTGCAGTATCGTCAATGACTTTTATAAACTGCTTGCTCTTTTGGAAGTCGGAAGGCGCGTACAGTGACTTGTAGTTAAAGTTTAAAGTGTAAAAGAACAGGAAGAGCAGGTAGAAGGGGAAGCTGATCAGGAACCAGATGTAAATCTCCCGGTCATCCTCGTCAAGGAACGGGAGCGAGACGGCCGCGGATGTTTCGGAGAGAGTCGCGAATATCGCGATGATACTCATTGGGTTTATTATTTTCTTTTGAGGTTTTTTCATGTTGGGTTCTCGTAAGTGTCCTGTTCTTGGATTTTAAGGTGTGTGAAAGTTATTAGGTGGATGATGTTTTTTTTAGATGAGTTAGTGTGTTTTGGTATCGGTTTGTTGTTGGTGGTTTGTTTTATGATAGGTCAGTGTTGAAAGAAAGTCGCAATAGTATTTTCATTGTCTCGGCTTTTTTTTGTGTTGTGTGCTGAGCGGGAAATGTCAGGGAGTCTGGCTTGTGGAGCACCAAGTAAACTTTAAGAGACATAGTTTTTTGTGAGTTCTTGTAGGATGCGTCCTTAATATTTGTAGGGAATGTCTCTTGGTGTGGGTGGTTGGGCAGGTCACCATCCCAAGGTCGAAACGACTAGGCTATTGTGCGGGTTCTAAACATTCGAACAGCGAAAATTGGAATTGCCCATGAATAAAGTGCTGATCGTGGATGATCACCCCGTCATTCGTCTTGCTGTACGTATGCTAATGGAACGTCATGGCTACGAAGTCATTGCTGAAACGGATAATGGCGTAGACGCGTTGCAACTTGCTCGTGAGCATCTACCGGATATTGTAATACTGGACATCGGCATCCCGAAACTTGATGGCCTGGAAGTTATTGCGCGATTGTCTTCGACGCCCTCGCCTGCGAAAGTACTGGTTCTGACGTCTCAGGCTCCGGGACATTTCTCGATGCGCTGCATGCAGGCGGGGTCTGCCGGGTATGTCTGCAAGCAGCAGGATCTCACCGAATTGTTGAGCGCTATCAAGGCTGTGCTGTCGGGGTACAGCTACTTCCCGAATCAAGCGTTGCACACGGTCCGTTCAAGTTTGGGGAATGCCAGTGAAGCCGATATGGTGGATCGGCTTTCCGGACGGGAAATGATGGTGTTGCAGCAGCTGGCGCGAGGCAAGACCAACAAGGAAATTGCCGATGGGATGTTTTTGAGCAATAAGACCGTCAGCACTTACAAAACCCGTCTGCTGCTCAAACTGAACGCGCGCTCGCTGGTCGATTTGATCGAGCTGGCGCAACGTAACGGCCTGGTTTGAGCGCGCAGGGCTCCAGTGATTTTGGTAAGCAGTGGGGGGCGCTTGGGAGGTTGTTGAACGGCTTTAGTCCTCCTGGAGCGATTTATCCGGAGAAAACTGTTCAGGTGATGGGTGAGGGCAGTGAGTGATGGCTAAATGAAAAGCCTCCCGTCAAGGAGGCTTTCAGTGTTAAAGATCAAAGTCGTAGTCGGCCAGTTGCTTTTGCAGGCGGCGCTCCTCCAGGAGGTTATCGATGGTGCGACGCTTGCTCAGGTTGGTCTTTGCCACCTCTGCCACGGGCTCAACATCATCGGCCTCAACAGGGGTGAAGTCGTCTTCTACGTCCAGTTGTTCTTTGCCAGTGCTCATAAGGTCAACTCCAGGCTAAGACTGCCATTGGCGCTTCTTATATCGACAATCTCCTGGCGGGTAAAAAAGATTTTTTCAATCGATAAATCAATAAATGCAATAGCGCCTCAATCGTCGGAGGTTTTGTGCTTGTATTCGCACAGGTCCTCGATCCGGCAACTCCCGCAACGAGGCTTGCGGGCCAGGCATACGTAGCGTCCATGCAGGATGAGCCAGTGATGGGAGTCGAGGAGATATTCCTTGGGAACAAACTTCATCAATTTGGCTTCCACTTCCAGCACATTTTTCCCGGGCGCCAGACCTGTACGATTACTGACCCGGAAAATATGGGTGTCCACCGCCATGGTCAGTTGTCGAAAGGCGGTATTGAGCACCACGTTTGCGGTCTTCCTGCCCACACCGGGCAATGCCTCCAATTCTTCGCGGGTTTGCGGGACTTCGCCGCCATGGCGCTCCACCAGCAACCTGCACGTCTCGATGACATTCTTCGCCTTGCTGTTGTACAGGCCGATCGTCTTGATGTAGTGCGACAGGCCCTCTACGCCGAGAGCATGGATCGCCGCGGGGGTATTGGCGACCGGAAACAGCCTGGCCGTGGCCTTGTTCACGCCGACGTCCGTGGACTGGGCGGAGAGGATCACCGCAATCAGCAGTTCGAAGGGGGAGGCATAGGCCAATTCCGTTTTCGGTTCCGGATTGTCTTCGTGAAGCCGACGGAAAATTTCCAGGCGTTTTGCGGCATTCATGGGCAGAGCAGTTCCTTGAAGACGTTCAGTGTGAAGTTGAGGTGCCAGACCAGGCTCGTTTGGCTGCCAGGAGCAGTCCCAGCAGAATAAACCCGCCAGGCGTGATGACAGCCAGTCGCAGGCCGCCACCTTCGATCAATACCCAGCCGGGTCCGTTCGAATCCGTGATCCCGACCAACCATTGCAGGTGACTGGCGAATGAGCCGTGGCCCAAGCCTTCGCGCAAAGCACCCAGAATAACCATCGCGGCGCCGAACAGGGCACACAGGCGCAATCGATCAGGCATGAGGGGCTGGCTGAAAAACCCGCTGTACTCCAGCACCACGCATTGCAGGGCCAGCAGCCCGACATAAATGCCCAACTGCTGGTGCAGTTCAAACGCCCAGCCTTGCAGGGCCAGCGCGGCAAGGCTGGTCAACGCCGCCGCGAGCAGCGTAGCGGTGATCAACTGCAGGGACGGCAGGATCCGGGGGCGCAGCAGGCTCATCTTCATGCCATAGACACTGATGACCAGCAGGGATAGCAGTACCAGGCTCAGGGCGTTGACCAGTGTGTCGCTGGCCCCGATCAACGGGGTGAGCATCAGCGAGCTCTGTAATGCCCTGGCGTTGTTCATTGTCCGCTCCCGACCAGTTGGGGCTGATGTTCGTCGAAGTAACGTAACGCATCGTGCACGGCACCGATCACTGCTCGAGAGGTGATAGTTGCGCCGGCCAGTTGATCAAACCGCCCCTGATCCTTTTTCAGCGCCCAGCCACTGTCGGTCGGGTCCTGACGGGATTTTCCGATAAAGCCTCGTAGCCACGGATTGGGCTGAGTGGCGATTGTACCTCCCAGCCCCGGTGTTTCCGCTTGCTTGAGGGCTTTGACGCCCAACAGTTTGCCGCGAGGATCGATGGCGATCAGCAGGTCGATCGCCGCTTCATGGCCCATTGACCGGCTCAGCAGCAGGATTGCGCTGGTTTGGCCCTCGAGGGTCGCCAGGTACCCGCCCAGTAGTGTGCTGTTAGCCAGGGCAACGTCCTTCAGCGCCAGGGGGTGGTCCAACGGCTGATTGTCGTAGCTGCTCGTTGGCAGCATGTCGAGCAGGCGCTGGTTTTCGATCAGGCGCTGTTGGCTGGAAATATGGGGGGTGAGGGCCCGCTGCACAAGGAGTGTTGCACCGGCTCCCAGTCCGGCCACGAGCACCAGGATCAGTACGCTGAGGTATCGGTTCATGGCGTACTAGGCTCTGGTTGTCCAGCGAAGAGACGCTCCAGAGCCGGTACGCACAGGTTCATCAACAGCACGGCAAAGGCCACGCCGTCGGGATACCCGCCCCAGGTCCGGATCAGGTAGGTCAGCACGCCGACGCCGACCCCAAACAACAACCGCGCCTTGGGGGCCCTTGCCCCCGACACCGGTTCGGTGACGATAAAGAATGCGCCGAGCATGCTCGCACCAGTCAGCAGGTGGAACAGCGGAGAGCCATGGGAGTCCGAGCCCGAGCCGTTCCAGCACAGCAGGCTGATGATGAAAAGACTGCCCAGCATTCCGGCGGGGGCGTGCCAACTGAACACCCGTTGTTGCAACAGAAACGCGCCACCGGCGAGAAAGGCCAGGTTCACCCATTCGATGCCGGTACCGCCAACGTGCCCAAACGCCGGATTGCCGGCGAAGAGCTCATCCATGGTCAGGCTTCTGTTGATGCGCAGGCTGTCCAGCGCGGTGGCCTGCGCCCAGGCATCAGGAAGAGGTGCATCGCTGAAAGCGAAGCCGAAAATGTGCTGCAGACCTTCAAGTAGACCCGTTCCATGAGATGCTGGCCACTGGACCATCTGTTGCGGGAAACACACCAGCACCAGGGCAAAACCGAGCATCGCCGGGTTGAACGGGTTTTTACCCACGCCGCCATACAGGTGCTTGCCGAAGAGCATCGCGAAGGCCGTAGCGCTCACCGTCAGCCACCACGGGCAGTACGGCGGTAATGCCAGGGCCAGCAGGGTGGCGCTGACCAAGGCGCTACCATCGCTCAAGGATGGCTTGAGCGGGTACTTGCGCAGGCGGAGCACGGCGGCTTCCACCGCCAGCGCGCTGCCACAGGCCAGCAGCAAGTTGATCAGGACTCCCCAGCCAAACCACCAGAACAGCACCAGCACGCCGGGCACGGTGGCCAGCAACACCCGCTTCATCGCCTGTTGCAGGCGATCGTCAACCGGTTCAAGGGGCGACATAGTCGTTCACCCGACGTTCTGCCTCGCACAGCCTGGCGCGAGCCTGGGTCAGCAACGCTGTCGACGTATCGACGCTGCGTTCGAGTTTGTTGAGGTCGGCGCGGGCGTAGGCCAGTTCGGTTTTCAGGTGCCGCAGCTGCGGGTCGATCGGCCGTTTCTCGACGCGTACCAGATCCGGAGCCGGTTTTTCGCTGGCGTTTTCCGCCGCGTGCAGTGCCTGTTCAGCCTGGTTCAGCGCCTCACCGAGTGCGGCCAGTTGCTCGGCCGGGGCGTCGCCGGCCTGGGCTTTTTTCAGTTCGGCACGGCGCATGGCCAGCTGAATTTTCGCCCGTTTGAGTTCGGCGTCGTTGGCGGGCAGTGCCACCTTCGCGGGCACCGGCGTCGCGCTGGCCTCCAGGACTGCCAAGGCCTGCTCGGCGGCTTCGAACTGCTGCTGGAGAACGATCAACTGCGACTGTTGCTCGAAGGTCGGTGGGTGACCAAAGGCTTTCAGTGATTTGTGCAGTTGCGCCCGGCTCATCGCCACATCGATCTTGGCTTTTTTCAGCGCGGCATCGGCGGCTGCGGCTTTTTGCGCCTGCACCCGGGCGATGGCGTCTTGCACCGGGTTGTTGCCGGTCGTGTCGGGTTGCGCGGCTTTTTGCGCACGCGCGGCGCGTTCAGCGAGTTTCTGCTCTTCTTCATGACGCAGGCGCGCGTTGCGCAGCTCGAAGCGTTGTCGGGCATGGTCGCGCTTGGCGCTTCTGGCGTCGCGTTGTTCCGGGGTGAAGGCCAGGTCGCCGACAATGGGCACCACCTGTGGCGAGGGCAGGGGATGCATCTCGATGCAATCCACCGGGCAGGGTGCTACGCATAAATCACAGCCCGTGCATTCGTCGATCAGCACTGTGTGCATCAGCTTGGCCGCGCCGACAATCGCATCGATCGGGCACGCCTGAATGCACTTGGTGCAACCGATGCACTCGGCTTCACGGATAAACGCAATCTGTGCCGGTGCGGTGCCACGACTGGTGTCGAGTTCCAGCTCCGGGACGTTCAGCAGTCTGGCCAGCGCGGCAAGGGTTTCACGACCACCTGGCGGGCACTTGTTGATGGCTTCACCGTTGGCAATGCCCTCGGCGTAGGGCTTGCACCCTGGGTGACCGCACTTGCCGCATTGAGTCTGTGGCAGAAGGGCGTCGATGCGTTGAATCAGACTCATAGTTTGATCAGTCCGCTGAAACCGAGAAATGCCACGGCGATCAATCCGGCGCTGATCAGGTCGATCGGCAAGCCGCGAAAGGGTAGGGGCACATCGTTATTGAGAGTGCGTTGGCGCAAATCGCTGAACAGGCTCAGAACCAGCCAGAATCCCAGCCCGGCACCGAGGCTCAACGCGGCGTGACCGGCAAAACCGTTGTCATTCTGCAAACCGAGCAGGCTCAGCCCTAGCACGCCCGCGTTACCCAGCAACAACGGCCACAGGCCGTCGAACGGTAGCTGAGGCAGCACGCGCGCCAGCACCTTGAGCAGCGGCGTGATGAGCAACACGCTCAGTGGCAAAAACACCATCAGGTGCAGGGACGCAAGCCCAAGCGGCTCGAGCAGCCAGTGATACACCCCATAGCCCAACACGCCATTGAGCAGCATCAAGCCTGTGGTCGCAATGCCCAGGGCATGCACCTGACGTCGTTCGGCCGCGGGATCGCGCGTCGACTGCAACAGCGGATCGACGCCCAGCGGCCAGTACAACAGGAAGTTGTTGATCAGGGCGGTGCTGATGAGCGTAAGTAGAATGTCGGTCATGGGTGAGCCGGGTTGAACGAGGGCCTGTGCTTAAAGATTAGGCAGTATCCGGCGGCGCAGATATGAAAATCCCACCGTCGCGCGTCAGCGTGACGGTGGGATCGGTCCAGCCAGGCGAATTACTTGATGCGCTGGCCCGGCTTGGCGCCGCTGTCAGGGCTGAGCAGGTAGATCTCTTCACCGCCAGGGCCGGCCGCCATCACCATGCCTTCGGAGATACCGAACTTCATTTTCCGTGGCTTGAGGTTGGCGATCATCATGGTCAGGCGACCATCGAGCTTGGACGGATCCGGGTAAGCGCTCTTGATCCCGGAGAACACGTTGCGCTGTTCGTCACCGATGTCCAGGGTCAGGCGCAACAGCTTGTCGGCGCCTTCCACGTGTTCCGCCTTGACGATCAGGGCGACGCGCAAATCGACTGCGGCGAAGGTGTCGAACTCGATTTCCGGCGACAGCGGATCCTTGGCCAGTTCGCCATTGCCGGCAGGTGCGGCTGCGCCGGTGTCGGTCTGGCTGGCGGTCAGGTCTTCTTTCGAGGCGTCGGTCATGGCTTGCACCTTGACCGGGTCGATCCGGGTCATCAACGGCTTGAACTCGTTCAACTGATGGTTGCTGAGCAAAGTCGCGTGGTCGTTCCAGGTCAGTGGCGCGACGTTGAGGAATGCCTCGGCGTCGGCGGCCAGCAACGGCAGTACAGGCTTGAGGAAAATCACCAACTGGCGGAACAGGTTGACGCCCGTGGCGCAGATGGCCTGGACTTCATCCTGCTTGCCTTCCTGTTTGTTCAACGACCACGGCGCCTTGTCGGCGATCCAGGCGTTGGCGCGGTCGGCCAGGCCCATGATCTCGCGCATGGCGCGGGCGAAGTCGCGGGCCTCATAGGCGTCGGCGATACCTGGCGCGGCGGCCAGGAAGGCTTCGGTCAGCTCAGGCGCGGCGTTGGTGTCGACCATCACGCCGGCATTGCCCTTGTTGATGAAACCGGCGCAGCGGCTGGCGATGTTGACGACCTTGCCCACCAGGTCGGAGTTGACCTTCTGCACGAAGTCTTCGAGGTTCAGGTCCAGGTCGTCGACGCCACGGCCCAGCTTGGACGCGTAGTAGTAACGCAGGTATTCCGGCGACAGGTGGTCCAGGTAGGTACGGGCCTTGATGAAGGTGCCGCGGGACTTGGACATTTTCTGGCCGTTGACGGTCAGGTAGCCGTGAACGTTGATGCCGGTCGGCTTGCGGTAACCCGCGCCTTCGAGCATGGCCGGCCAGAACAGGGCGTGGAAGTTGACGATGTCCTTGCCGATGAAATGGTACAGCTCGGCGGTGGAGTCCTTGCCCCAGAACGCATCGAAGTCCAGCTCCGGCGTGCGGTTGCACAGGTTCTTGAAGCTGGCCATGTAGCCGATCGGCGCATCCAGCCACACGTAGAAGTATTTGCCCGGCTCGTCAGGAATCTCGAAACCGAAATACGGCGCATCGCGGGAGATGTCCCACTGTTGCAAGCCGGCATCCAGCCATTCGGCGATCTTGTTGGCCACGGCATCCTGCAGGGTGCCGCTGCGGGTCCAGGTTTGCAGCATTTGCTGGAAGTCTGGCAGCTTGAAGAAGAAGTGCTGGGAATCCTTGAGCACCGGAGTGGCGCCGGAGATCGCCGACTTCGGATCCTTCAGGTCGGTCGGTGCGTAGGTCGCGCCGCATTTTTCGCAGTTGTCGCCGTACTGGTCTTCGGTGCCGCATTTCGGGCAGGTGCCCTTGATGAAGCGGTCGGCCAGGAACATTTTCTTTTCCGGGTCGAAGTACTGGGTGATCGAACGCGTGGCAATGTGCCCGGCGTCACGCAACTTCAGGTAGATCTGGCTCGACAGCTCACGGTTTTCTTCAGCGTGAGTGGAGTGGAAATTGTCGAAGTCCACCAGGAACTCGGCAAAGTCGGCGCTGTGTTCAGCCTGGACGTTGGCGATCAGTTGTTCCGGGGTGATGCCTTCCTTTTCCGCGCGCAGCATGATCGCCGATCCGTGGGCGTCGTCGGCGCAGACATAAATGCATTGATTGCCGCGGTGCTTCTGGAAGCGCACCCACATATCGGTCTGGATGTATTCCAGCATATGGCCAAGGTGGATCGAACCATTGGCATAGGGCAGGGCGCTGGTGACGAGGATCTTGCGTGGCTCGGACATGGGGCTCGGCTACTTGATGAAACGGAGGTCGGCCACTATAAAGCGCCGGCGAAGTTTTTTCACCCTCAAGGCCTGTTTCCGGACGTATCGATTGCCAAAACCTGTGGCGAGGGAGCTTGCTCCCGTTCGGCTGCGCAGTAGTCGTAATCAGACTGATGCGATCTATCTGTCGAACCGGGTAGCCGGAATTGGGGCGGCTTTGCCATCCAGCGGGAGCAAGCTCCCTCGGCACAGGATTTCCTGGGCAACAAATGATCTACAGGCATGCCGCCTCGGTCGCGGAACAGGTACGATACCCGTCATCTTTTCCAAGTCCTGTTATCGGAGTTACCCATGAGCGCCGTCAATCGCGCAGCGGTGGAAGCCGTCCTTCGCCAGTACACCGACCCTTACCTGAACCAGGATCCGATCAGCGCCGGCTGCCTGCGTGGCATCGATATCCAGGGCGATCGCGTCAGCGTCCAGCTGGAACAGGGTTATGCCGCGGGTCTGTTCAACAGCGGTTGGGCGCAGATGCTGCAGATGGCGATCGAAAGCCTGGACGGCGTGGCGTCGGCCCGCGTCGAGATCACCACCCGGATCGCGGCACATAAGGCACAGGCGCAGATCCCCGGGCTTGCCAACGTCAAGAACGTGGTCGCCGTGGCATCCGGCAAGGGCGGCGTGGGCAAATCCACCACCGCCGCCAACCTCGCGCTGGCCCTGGCCCGTGAAGGCGCCAGGGTCGGGATTCTTGATGCGGATATCTACGGTCCGAGCCAGGGCATCATGTTTGGTATCCCTGAAGGCACCCGGCCCAAGGTCAAGGACCAGAAGTGGTTCGTGCCCATCGAGTCCCATGGCGTCGAAGTGATGTCCATGGCGTTCCTGACCGATGACAACACCCCGATGGTCTGGCGCGGTCCGATGGTGTCCGGCGCCTTGCTGCAGTTGGTGACGCAGACCGCCTGGGGCGACCTGGACTACCTGGTGATCGACATGCCGCCAGGCACCGGTGACATCCAGTTGACCCTGGCACAAAAGGTCCCGGTGGCCGGTGCGGTCATCGTTACCACGCCGCAGGACCTGGCATTGCTGGATGCGCGCAAAGGCGTGGAAATGTTCCGCAAGGTCAACATCCCGGTGCTGGGCGTGGTGGAAAACATGGCCGTGCACATCTGCTCCAACTGCGGTCACGCCGAGCACCTGTTCGGCGAAGGCGGTGGCGAGAAGCTGGCCAGCCAGTATGGCGTCGAGTTGCTGGCCTCGTTGCCGTTGTCGATGGTTATCCGCGAGCAGGCCGATGGCGGCAAGCCAACGGTGATCGCAGAACCCGACAGCCAGATCGCCATGGTCTACCAGGAACTGGCCCGCCACGTGGGCGCGCGGATTGTCCTGCAGGAGGCTTTGTCGCCAGCCATGCCGAGTATCAGCATCAGCGACGATTGATGATCTGAATACGATCCATTGTGGGAGCGGGCTTGCTCGCGAAGACGGTAGTTCAGTCAATTTATTTTTTGAATGACACACCACCTTCGCGAGCAAGTCGGATCGCCGCACCGCGGCTCCCACATTGGTTTTGAGTCGGGCCTTAGATCCGCAACCCGCCATCCATTTCCAGAATCCGGCCGGTGTAGTAGTCGTTCTCGAAAATGTAAGCCGCCGAATGGGCGATTTCTTCCGGCTTGCCCATGCGCTTGAGCGGGATACCGGCGGTCATTTTGTCCAGGGCTTCAGGCTTCATGCCCAGGGTCATTTCGGTTTCGATGAACCCCGGTGCGATGCCGGCCACGCGGATGCCGTAGCGCGCCAGTTCCTTGGCCCAGGTCACGGTGGCCGCAGCGACACCGGCCTTGGCGGCGGAGTAGTTGGTCTGGCCGACGTTGCCGGCGCGCGAGATCGAGGAGATGTTGATGATCGCGCCGGACGACTTCAGTTCGATCATCTTCGCCGCCACTTCACGGGTGCACAGGAACACGCCGGTCAGGTTGACGTCGATGACGGCTTGCCATTGGGCCAGGCTCATTTTGCTCATTTCGCCGTCCTTGACCTTGATCAGCAGGCCGTCGCGCAGGATCCCGGCGTTGTTGATCAGGCCGTGGATCGCGCCGAAGTCTTCGGCCACCTGGGCGACCATGTGGGTCACCTGTTCTTCATTGGCGACGTTGCACAGGTAGGCGCGCGCCTCGACGCCGGCGGCTTTGCACGCGGCAACGGCCTGGTCGAGTTTCTCCTGGTTCAGGTCGACCAGTGCCAGCTTCGCGCCCTTGGCGGCGAAATACTCGGCCATCGAGCGGCCTAAACCCTGGCAGCCGCCAGTGATAATGATTACTTTGTCAGTGAGTTGCATTCGCATGCCTTAATTGCAGGTCTGAGTGGATTCCTTTTAGAGAGCCTCTCGATCTGCGCCTGACGTGGCCTGGCTGCACATGAGAACTGCCCCGAAGGCATTGCTGGAACTTTCTCCAGAAGCCTGTCCGTTTTTTCGACTAGTTCTATATAAGGAGTCATAAATTGAGCGTTGAAGCTGCCAAGCATGCACGAGAATTGCTGCTCAAGGAATACCGCGGGGTGCTCTCGACACTCTCCAAGGCGATGCCCGGTTTCCCGTTTGGCTCCGTGGTTCCATACTGCCTGAACGAGCAGGGCCGCCCACTGATATTGATCAGTCGAATCGCCCAGCACACCCACAACTTGCAAAAAGACCCTAAATGTTCACTGCTGGTGGGTGAGCGCGAGGCCGAAGACGTACAGGCCGTGGGGCGACTGACCTATCTGGCCGAGGCACGGATGATCGAGGACGCCGCCGCGATCGAAGCCGCCGCCGAGCGCTACTACCGCTATTTCCCGGACTCGAGGAACTATCACAAGGCCCATGATTTCGACTTCTGGGTGCTGGAGCCTGTTCGTCATCGCTACATTGGCGGTTTCGGCGCCATTCACTGGGTCAACGAACTGACCCTGGCCAACCCGTTTGCCGGCAAGGCAGAGGCGAGCATGATCGAGCACATGAATGCCGACCACGCCAAGGCCATTGCCCATTACGTCGAGCTGGCCGGTTTGCCGAAGACATCTCCGGCCGAAATGGTCGGTATCGACCCCGAAGGCATGCACCTGCGGATTGGCCAAGGTGTGTACTGGTTGCCGTTCCCAACGCTTTGCAATACGCCGACACAAGTGCGTGAAGCCCTGGTTTTACTGGCTCGCGCCGAGCACTGGCCAACAAATGAGACGAGCGAGGCTTGAAATCACGAAATGGCGACGTCATCTAAGGCTTACTTGCAAGGCATTCTTGCGTTGAGGAACCTTTTGATGCGCCCTTTTCTATTGCTCTTTCTGCTGTTTCCGGTGCTGGAGCTGTTCGTATTCGTAAAAGTCAGTGCGGCCATCGGGTTTTTCCCGGCGCTGCTGCTGATCATCCTCGGCTCGATGTTCGGGGTGTTTGTACTGCGTATCGCCGGCCTGGCGACCGCGTTGCGTGCCCGTGAAAGCCTGAGCCGTGGCGAACTGCCCGCCCAGACCATGCTCGAAGGCCTGATGCTGGCCCTGGGTGGTGGCCTGTTGATCATCCCGGGCTTCATCAGCAGTGTGCTGGGCCTGGTCATGATGCTGCCGCTCACCCGGCGCCTGCTGGCCAACAAGATGCGCCAGCGTGCCGAGGAACAAGCCATTCGCCAGCGCGCCTTTGCCGATGACCTGCAACCGCGTGGAGGTCCGGTTCCGCGGCAACCGTTGGGGCGTGAACCTGACGTGATCGAGGGTGAATTCGAGCACCGTGATTCCAAGTAAGCGCATGTACCACACGGCACCTTCGGGTGCCGTGTTCGTTTTGCCGGGCCGTGCAGTAAAAAATTTCGCTGTGCTGCCCTTGTAATGAGCTTGCGCGCCCTTATGTAACGGTCACCGCAAGGTTTCTGGCGATGATCGCCAGACAGACTTCCGCGTCTCGCTCGACGAGCCGCAACCGGCCACGCCGGAAATTAACCCGCCGGGACTACACCGGCCGCTGAAACCACAATTAGGAGAGATCGACAATGAAGCTTCGTCCTCTGCATGACCGCGTCGTCATCCGTCGCAGCGAAGAAGAAAAGAAAACCGCTGGCGGTATCGTTCTGCCAGGTTCGGCTGCTGAAAAAGCCAACAGCGGCGAGATCCTCGCTGTCGGTACCGGCCGCGTGCTGGACAACGGTGAAGTGCGTGCGCTGGCCGTGAAAGTGGGTGACAAGGTTGTGTTTGGCCCGTACTCGGGCAGCAACACCGTCAAAGTCGACGGCGAAGACCTGTTGGTAATGGCTGAGAACGAGATTCTCGCTGTTATCGAAGGCTGATACCCCGCTCATTTTCCCGCGACTACTCAAGTATTTAAGGAATATCGATCATGGCTGCTAAAGAAGTTAAATTCGGCGATTCCGCCCGTAAGAAAATGCTCGCCGGTGTCAACGTCCTGGCTGACGCAGTAAAAGCGACCCTGGGCCCTAAAGGCCGTAACGTGATCATCGAGAAGAGCTTCGGCGCTCCGACCATCACCAAGGACGGCGTTTCGGTTGCCAAAGAAATCGAACTGAAAGATCGCTTCGAAAACATGGGCGCGCAACTGGTCAAGGACGTTGCTTCCCGTGCCAACGATGACGCAGGCGACGGCACCACCACCGCTACCGTTCTGGCTCAATCGATCGTCAACGAAGGCCTGAAAGCCGTCGCTGCCGGCATGAACCCGATGGACCTCAAGCGCGGTATCGACAAAGCGACCATCGCTATCGTCAAAGAGCTCAAGGCCCTGTCCAAGCCATGCGCTGACACCAAGGCAATCGCTCAGGTCGGCACCATCTCGGCCAACTCCGACAACTCCATCGGCGACATCATTGCCGAAGCCATGGAAAAAGTCGGTAAAGAAGGCGTGATCACCGTTGAAGAAGGCTCGGGCCTGGAAAACGAACTGTCGGTTGTAGAAGGCATGCAGTTCGACCGTGGCTACCTGTCCCCGTACTTCGTCAACAAGCCAGAGACCATGACTGCCGAGCTCGACGGTCCGCTGATCCTGCTGGTCGACAAAAAGATCTCGAACATCCGCGAAATGCTGCCAGTGCTGGAAGCCGTTGCCAAAGCCGGCCGCCCACTGCTGATCGTGGCTGAAGACGTTGAAGGCGAAGCCCTGGCGACTCTGGTTGTGAACAACATGCGTGGCATCGTCAAAGTCGCAGCCGTCAAGGCTCCAGGCTTCGGCGACCGTCGCAAGGCCATGTTGCAGGACATCGCCGTTCTGACCGGCGGTACCGTTATCTCCGAAGAGATCGGCCTGAGCCTGGAAAGCACCACCCTGGAACACCTGGGTAGCGCCAAGCGCGTGACCCTGTCCAAGGAAAACACCATCATCGTTGACGGTGCTGGCGTACAAGGCGACATCGAAGCGCGCATCACCCAGATCCGTGCCCAGGTTGCCGAAACTTCCTCGGACTACGACCGTGAAAAACTGCAAGAGCGTCTGGCCAAGCTGTCTGGCGGCGTTGCAGTGATCAAGGTTGGCGCTGGCTCCGAAGTTGAAATGAAAGAGAAGAAAGCCCGCGTTGAAGACGCCCTGCACGCTACCCGTGCAGCCGTTGAAGAAGGCGTGGTACCTGGCGGTGGCGTGGCACTGGTTCGCGCTCTGCAGGCCATCAGCGAGCTGAAAGGCGACAACGATGACCAGAACGTGGGCATCCAGTTGCTGCGTCGCGCTGTTGAAGCGCCGCTGCGTCAGATCGTTGCCAACTCCGGTGACGAGCCAAGCGTTGTCGTCGACAAGGTCAAGCAAGGCGTGGGTAACTTCGGTTACAACGCAGCGACCGGCGAATACGGCGACATGATCGAAATGGGTATCCTGGACCCGGCCAAAGTGACTCGTTCGGCTCTGCAAGCGGCTTCGTCGATTGCCAGCCTGATGATCACCACCGAAGCCATGATCGCCGAGATCAAGGAAGACGCTCCAGCTGGCGGCATGCCAGACATGGGCGGTATGGGCGGCATGGGCGGCATGATGTAAGCCAGCCTCACCCTGTACGAAAAAACCCCGCCGGCGTTAAGCCAGCGGGGTTTTTTATTGCCCGCGATTAAGTCGACTCAGGCACGGGCAGGTTGTGTCCTGGCCGCAACCTCGATCCTGGTCGCCGGCCGATACAGCACGTAGTAGTAAGACCCCAGGCAAATCAGCCAGCAAAACACCGCTGTCCATACGTTGTGCGAGAAGAAATGCGCGCCCTGCATCATCCGGCTGATGGAAAACACCGTGCCCAGGCCGAATGCAAGCAGGAAGGCCGCGCGGGCCAGTTTCGGCCGCCGGTCACGCAATACGAAGAACAATGCAAACAAGGCAAAGCCCGTGGCCGCATGACCGCCCGGCCAGCAACGCCCAGGCTTGTCAGTGGCGGGGCGGGGGCTGAGCAGTTCGCTGTAGGTTTCCTTGCCGCCGAACTCCTTCAGGCTCCAGGGGCACTGCACGGCAGTCACCGCTTTGACGGGCGTGACGAACGCGGTCGCCAGGCCCAATGACAGCACCAGGCAGCCCAGCTCACGCTTGAACGGCTTGAGCCGTGTCAGCATGAACGAGCCGATGAAGCCAAGGATGGCCAGCACCGAAAACCCGATCACCACCTGCTTGGCCCGGTCATGCAGGATATTTTCCAGAAAGTAGCTGTGGCGACCGATGAAGCCTCCGGCCGTTGGGTCGTAGAACAGCTGAGCCAGGTTCATGTCCAGCGACGTCAGTTCCAGCAACACCAACGTGACTGCCGTCACGGCGGGGATGCCCAGGCAGATCCAGAAATTCAGGGGGCGTGAAACAGTGGATGGCATGTAAGGAGTCCTGAACGAGGAAGAGAGGGCCAGCGACGGTTCGTGTACTCAAAGGGCCGCACTCTGCGCCTGACGCCGTAAGCTGTACGTGAACTCAGGGTGAAAATTTCGTGATGCCTTTCGTGAATGGGTTTGACGGGATTTGGCCCATCAGACAGCGCTGGCCCTGAGCCAGACTTGGCCTTAAGCTGCGCGAGCCAAGACGGCCGTAACTGTGTACGGAGCAGATGCCCATGCGAATTCTATTGGTTGAAGACAACCGCGATATCCTCGCCAACCTGGCGGATTACCTGGGGCTCAAAGGCTATACCGTGGATTGCGCACAGGATGGCCTGTCCGGGTTGCACCTGGCGGCCACCGAGCATTACGACCTGATCGTGCTCGATATCATGTTGCCCGGCATTGACGGTTACACGCTTTGCAAACGCCTGCGCGAAGACGCCCGGCGCGATACGCCGGTGATCATGCTGACCGCCCGTGACCAGTTGGATGACCGCTTGCAGGGCTTCAAGTCCGGTGCCGACGATTACCTGATCAAACCCTTTGCGCTGTCGGAACTTGCCGCGCGCGTCGAGGCGGTCATGCGACGTACCCAAGGGGGCGGTCGACGTGCGTTGCAGGTCGGCGATTTGAGCTATGACCTCGATACCCTGGAGGTGACCCGCGAAGGGCGCCTGCTCAAGCTCAACCCGGTAGGCCTCAAGTTGTTGGCCGTGTTGATGCAGAAGAGTCCGCATGTGCTGCGTCGTGAAATTCTCGAAGAAGCCCTGTGGGGCGATGATTGCCCGGACAGTGACAGCTTGCGCAGCCATGTCCACCAATTGCGCCAGGTGATCGACAAGCCGTTCGCCAAGCCGTTGCTGCATACGGTGCACGGTGTGGGCTATCGCTTGGCCGAGGGGCGTGATGGAGTTTAAGCAGAGCCTTGCACAACGGATCATCATCGCCTTTGCGTTGATGAGTGCGTTGGTCGCAGGGGCATTCGCCATGGGCATCGTGGCGACTGTGCACGTGGTTGAGGAGAAGCTGATCTCTGCCGGGCTGGGGGGCGATTTGCAGCGGATGCTGCTGATGGACAACATGTCCGAATGGAGCCATCGGCCGGAGCCTGACCAGCTGTTCTATTTCAGTGGCGGCCCCGGTGCCTTCGACTTGCCCAAGGACCTGCGTCATCTGGACTCCGGGTTCCATGAGGTGTTTCGCGAGCAGCTGTCGTACCACGCGATGGTCGAGATCGTCGACGGCAGGCGTTACGTGCTGCTGCAGGATCAGAGCGATTTCGAAGAGCGTGAGCGGGTGCTGTTTGCCGTGGTGCTAGTGGGGTTTGTGTTGAGCCTGGCATTAGCGGTATTCCTGGGCTGGGTCCTGGCCCGTAAAGTGATGGCGCCGGTGGTCCGGTTGGCTCGCCAGGTGCGTCACCGTGACCAGTTGCTCGGTCTTGCCCCCCCTTTGGCCCCAGACTATGCCACCGATGAAGTGGGCGAGTTGGCGGTCGCCTTCGACGCCACGCTCGGTCGCTTGCGCCAGGCATTGAACCGCGAGCGGCTGTTTACCAGTGACGTCAGTCATGAGTTGCGCACCCCCTTGATGGTGCTGGCCAGCTCCTGTGAGTTGCTGCTGGAGAACCCGGGCCTCGACCAGCGCGGCCGGGCCCAGGTCGAGCGCATTGCAAGGGCCTGTGGAGAGATGCGTGAGCTGGTGCAGACCTTCCTGATGCTGGCCCGTTCGCAGCGTGACGAAACCAGCGTGGCGCCGCAGATGACCCTGGGGCAGGTGGCGCAGGACCTGATCGGCTTGTGGCGCGCGCCGGTCGAGTCCAAGGGACTGGAACTGGTCTACAACACCGGGAACCCGCTGGATACGCGTTACAACGCGACATTGCTGCACGCCGTCATGGGCAACCTGCTGCGCAATGCATTGCATTACACCGACAGCGGTTTTATCCGGCTGACGCTCCTGCCCAGCGGCTTTCTGGTCGAGGACAGTGGCGTGGGGATTCCCGAGGAGAAGCGCGAGGCCATGTTCGAACCCTTTGTGCGTGGCTCAGAAAATCGCGGTGAGGGCCTGGGGCTGGGCCTGTCGCTGGTACAGCGGATCTGTGAGAACCAGGGGTGGAGCGTCAGCCTCAGCACCATGGAACCGAACGGTTGTCGCTTCCATGTCGAGTTACTCCTCGAGGGAGGGGAGGCGTAGGTGGGCAGGCATTCTTGAGGCGTATCCTGTGTCACAGACCGGCTAAGCTCACTTTGAATGTGTAAAATTCTGTAATGATTTCTTATTTTTTTAACGAAACTTTCACAACTGGATGACTTGGAACTCACATTGCGCTCCCTAAGGTAGCCGTCATCAGTTCAGGAGACATTGATGATGGATGACCCGGTCAAACTTGAATTTTCCGAAAAGTACGATGACGAACATGCCAAGCGCTATCTGCGCAAGCATAAGGACGGTCTCGGTCGCCAACTGTCGCACAAGCGTGACTTGCAATTGGCGCGTACCGCGCTCAAACGCGTAGGTGAACCGGGCCTGGTGCTGGACTTGCCCTGCGGTGCCGGACGCTTCTGGCCGATGCTGGCGGAAAAATCCAACCGTGTGATCATCGGGGCAGACAACTCCGCGTCAATGGTAAAGATCGCAACCCAGGCGCAACCTGCCGACGTGGTCAAGCGGGTACGCCCTTTGCAGACCTCTGCATTCGATATCGCCTTGCCTGACAGCTCCGTGGACAGCATCTTCTGCATGCGTTTGCTGCACCACATTGGTGAGGCCGAGCATCGACTGGCCATCTTGAAGGAATTCCAGCGTGTCACTCGCGACAGCGTCATCCTTTCCTTGTGGGTCGACGGCAATTTCAAGGCCTGGAAACGCAAGCGTTTGGAGAAAAACCGTGCGCAACAGGGCTACCAAAACCGCTTTGTATTACCAGCCGCAACGGTAGAAGCAGAGTTTGAGCAGGCGGGTTTCCGCATTCAGGAACATTTGGACTTCATTCCGCTCTACGCCATGTGGCGCGTTTATATTTTGCGAAAGAGGTAACAGCATGGCAGTTGAACAGGTATCGGAAACGCAACACGCGCCCGACGATCGCTTCGAGTATTTCTGGAGCCAGCGTGGCGAATGGGTGGAAGAGCCCAATGTACGTCGCGGTGGAGAAAGTGGCGTACAGCGTATCCATACACCTAGTGGCCAATTGCTGTATGCCAAGCGCCAGACCGGGCATATCTATCGAGACTGGTTGCATCCGTTCGGCCGTCCGACCGTGTTGCGCGAGCTTGATGCCCTGACCGGCCTGCAGGCGTTGAACGTCCGAGTGCCGGAAATCGTGTTCTGCGGTGCCCAGCCAGACCCGGTACACCAGTGGCGTGCGTTGCTGGTCACCAAGTCTCTGGACGGCTTTGTCGAGATTGAAGACTGGTATGCCAATGGTGGCCGCGAGCGTCATGGCGAGGCCTTGCATGACAGTATGCTCAAGGAACTGGCTGAAAACCTGGCGCGAATGCACAAGGGTCGTTGGCAGCACGGTTGCTTGTACATCAAGCATATCTTTGTGCGGGTCACCGGCGAGGGGGCAGCGGCCAAGGCCGAAGTGGCCTTGCTGGACCTGGAGAAATGCCGTCAACGTTTGCTGAGCAAGCAGGCGGCCGTGCACGACATGAAGCAGTTACGGCGCCATTCGTCGTGGAAACCGGCAGACTGGGACAAGCTCGTCTATTTTTATAGGACGGCGTTTGGCAGCGCTATCAAAGGTTTATAGTGATGAAACTCGAAATTGCGCGAGGTTTGTTTCTAGTAGGAGCCTTGGCAGTTGCTTCATTGGCGGTGGCCGCATGGGAGCAGCCCCGCACGCAAGTCCTCAGTACCGCGCACGGCAGCGAGCATTGTTTATTGCCACGGGTTGAGAAATCGTCAGTGGCGACCCAGCCTGATCATGATTTGTTGTTGTTCATGTTCAGTATGAGCCAGGGAATGAGACCGCAGAGCTGAAGACATTGAAGCGCAACGAAAAGGCCTCGCACATGCGGGGCCTTTTGTTTTGCCTGCGAAACGGTGTCACAGGCACGCCGCCTGGCCGGCCGTCCTTACGGTTGATCGGATTTGGCGAGCACGGTGTAGACGCAGGGCAACACGAACAGGGTGAACAGCGTCCCGATGGACATCCCGGTGGCGATGACGGTGCCGATATCGAAGCGGCTCACGGCCCCGGCGCCTGTGGCGAGGATCAACGGCACCATGCCAAACACCATGGCGGCCGTGGTCATCAATACCGGGCGCAGGCGAATGGCAGCGGCTTCTTCCACGGCTTCACGGGCGCTCAGGCCTTTGTCCTTGCGCAACTGATTGGCAAACTCGACGATCAGGATCCCGTGCTTGCTGATCAGGCCGATCAAGGTCACCAACCCGACCTGGGTATAGATGTTCATGCTCGACCAGCCCAGAAACAGCGGAATCAACGCGCCGCAGATCGACAGCGGTACGGTCACCAGGATCACCAGTGGATCACGGAAGCTTTCAAACTGCGCGGCCAGCACCAGGAAGATGATCGCCAGGGCCAGGGCGAAGGTCACCCACAACGCGCGGCCTTCCTGAATGTACTGCCGTGAAGCCCCCGCGTAATCAAAGGCAAAGCCGGGTGGCGCTTCTTCCTCGGCGATCTGGCGTACGGCATCGATCGCTTCGCCCATGCTGACCGTCGGGAAGCCTGAGAGTATCGCCGAGTTCAATTGCTGGAACTGGTTGAGCTGGCGCGGTCGGGCACGGTCGTTGACAGTGATCAAGGTCGACAGGGGCAGCAGTTGTCCCTGAGTGTTTTTCACGTAGTAGTGGCTCAACCAGTCGGGGTTGTCCCGGTAGGCCCGCTCGACCTGGGCGATCACCTTGTAACTGCGGCCTTCGAGGGTGAAGCGGTTAATCTCGGCCTCCGCCAGCAACGTTGCCAGCGTGGTGCCCAGGTCGAGCATCGATACGCCCATCTGTGCGGCCTTGGCGCGGTCGATATCCACCACCACCTCCGGTTTGTCAAAGGCCAGGTCGATGTCGACGAAGGCGAACTTGCCAGACTCCAGCGCACGCTTTTTTACCCGGTCGACTACGGCCAGCAGCGCCTCATAGTCATTGGCGGTGTTGATCACGAACTGGAAGGGCAGGCCTTCGCCGGTACCGGGCAGCGAGGGCAGGTTGAAGCCAAATATCTGCAGCCCGGAGATCGCCGCCAGCCGGGCCTGGACCTCGGGCAGGATCTCCATCTGGGTGCGGCTGCGTTCGTTCCAGGGCTTGAGCAGGAAGCCGCCGATACCCGACTGGACGCCGTTGAAGCCGTTGATCTGGAACGAGGAGTAGTACTCGGGAAACTCCTTGAAGATCGTGATGAATTGGTCCGTATAGGCGTTCAGGTAATCCAGGTTGGTCGGTTGCGGCGCATTGGCCATCATGAAAATGATGCCCTGGTCCTCATCCGGTGCCAGTTCCGACTTGGTGAACATCAGCAGCACCGGAATCAGGCATAACACAATCACCGCAAACACCAGCACCACCGGCCGGGTGTTCAGCGTGCCATGCAGCAGGCGCTGGTAACGCTGCTTGAGACCTTCGAAAATCAGGTCCAGGCGATGGGCGAGCCCCGTCGGGTTTTCATCGTGGCGCAGGAGCATGGCGCACATCATCGGCGACAGGGTCAGGGCCACGATCCCCGAAATCACCACGGCACCGGCCAGGGTCAAGGCGAACTCCTTGAACAGTGCCCCCGTGAGCCCCGTCAGGAAGCCGATAGGCGCGTAAACCGCGGCCAGGGTGATGGTCATCGAGACCACGGGCATGGCGATCTCCTGCGCGCCCTCAAGCGCCGCGTCCAGCGGCGTTTTACCTTCTTCGATGTGGCGGTGAATGTTCTCCACCACCACGATGGCGTCGTCCACCACCAAGCCGATGGCCAGTACCATGGCCAGCAGGGTCAGCAGGTTGATCGAGTAGCCCATCAGCTGCATGAAAAACATCACGCCGATCATCGACAGCGGGATCGTGATCACCGGAATGACCACAGAGCGCAGTGCGCCCAGGAACAGGAACACCACGACAATCACGATCAGCACCGCTTCGAACAGGGTTTTCACCACTTCGTCGATCGAGGCTTGAATGAACTCCGTGGCGTCATAGGCAATGTCGGCCTTGAGGTTGGGCGGCAGCTGGGATTCCAGCTCCGGCATCAGCTTGCGCACTTCCTTGATCACGTCCAGCGGGTTGGCGCCGGGGGTGGGCCTGATCCCGATGTACACCGAGGGGATGCCGCCGAATGAGCTGATGGTGTCGTAGTTTTCCGCGCCCATTTCCACACGAGCGACATCGCTGAGCAGTACTCGGCTGTCGCCATCGACTTTCAGCGGGATCGCGGCAAAGGCTTCGGCGGATTTCAGTTCGGTGTTGGCGTTGACGCTGGTGACGACATACTCGCCTTTGACTTCACCGGCGGCGGACAGGAAGTTGTACTGGCGCACGGCAGTCGTCACGTCGGCGGCGCTCAGGCCGAAACCTGCGAGCTTTACCGGGTCCAGCCACAGGCGCATGGCAAACACCTGATTGCCGAGGATTTCGGCTTCGGCCATGCCGGGCAGGGTGGCGAGCTTGGGCTGGATCACCCGCGACAGGTAGTCGGTGATCTGCGGATTCTTCAAATCCTCGCTGAAGAAACTGATGTACATCAGCACCGAGGCGTCAGCCGCCTCTTTGCTCAGTACCGGGTCTTCGGCGTCTTGCGGCAGCTGGTTCTTGACCTCGTTGGCCTTGGCCAGCAACTCGGTGAACAAGCGGTCGGTGTTGGCGCCGATGCGGGCGTAGATCGAGATCACCGAGAAGTTCTGTCGGCTGACCGAGGTCATGTAGTCGATGCCTTCGGCGCTCGCCAGGCTTTGTTGCAAGGGCTGGGTGATGTAGCCCTGAATCGTTTCGGCGTTGGCCCCGGGGTAAGCCGTGGTGACGGTGATCAGGGCGTTTTCCATCTGTGGATACTGGCGCAGCTGCAGCTTGCTCCAGGCCTGGAAGCCCAGCAGCACGATCAGCAGGCTGACCACGGTCGCGAGCACCGGGCGGCGGATGAACGGGTCGGTAAATGCCATGGTGATTCCCTGATCAGTCAGCGTGCGGCTGGCTGTTCTGTTCGGCCGGCAGGTTCTTGTCGGGGCTGATGACGATGTGAGCGCCGTTGTCGAGCTTGATCTGGCCGGCACTGATCACTTGCTCGCCGTTGCTCACGCCTTTGTTGATCAACACCAGACCGTCGCGGCGCTCACCGGTTTCGATGAACCGACGCTCGGCGACCAGCACCGGCTGACCCTGGTCGTCTTTTTCGAGGTTGCCTTGCGCGTCTTTTTTCTGCGCCGCCACATAGAGTGAGTTGCCGTACAGGGTGTAGGTGATCACGCTTTCAGGGACGACGATCTTTGGCTGAGGGTCGGGCAGCAGCACCTGCAGGCTGGCAAACATGCCGGGCAGCAGTTTGCCGTCGGGGTTGGCCAGCGTGGCGCGCACCAGCACGTTGCGGGTGGTGTTTTCGACCTTGGGATTGATGGCGCTGATGGTGCCGGGGAAGTTGAGGGTCGGGTAGGCCGAGACGCTTACCTGTACCGGCTGGCCGAGGGCGATTTTCGGCACCGCCTGTTCCGGAACGTAGAAGTCGACATACAGGCTGCTGAGGTCCTGCAGGGTGGCAATCACGGTGCCGCTGGCCAGGAAGTCGCCGACGTCGGCCTGGCGAATCCCGATGGTGCCGCTGAAGGGGGCAACGATGTGTTTCTTTTCCAGGGAGGCCTTGAGTTGATTGACCGTCGCCTTGCTCTTGGCCAGTTGTGCGGTGAGTCGGTCGAACTCGCCCTTGGAAATGGCCTCGCTGCCCACCAGTTGGCTGCCCCGGCCATAGTCCAGTTGTGCCAGGCCAAGGTCGGCCCGGGCGGTTTCCAGCAGGGCGCTTTCAACGGCGCTGTCGAGCTGGAGGATCGGCTGGCCGGCCTTGACCTTCTGCCCGGACTGGAATTGCACCTCGGTGACGGTGCCGGCGACCTCCAGGCTCAGGTCGACCCCTTGCAGCGCCTTGAGGGTGCCGACGCTGGGCAGGCGCACTTGCCAGGGGCGTTCGGTGGCGGTGGCCACGGCAACACTTACCGGTGGTTTCGGCACAGCGAAGGTCTGCATCACCTGGTAAATGGAAAAGGCCTTGTAGCCTCCCAGCACCAGGACGATCAGCAGTACACCCCCCAACATGATCAGCATGCGGCGACGCAGCATATTCCACTTCCTTGGAAAAAATCAGGTGAGACAGGCCGCACATTACTCCGAGAGTGCTGGCGTTTCCAATGGATGTTTTGGGGGCTGTCGGAGCGACGGCCTTGAACTCACGAACACCTGCCCGTGGCGAGCGAGCTTGCTCGCGCTGGGCTGCGCAGCAGCCCCTAAAAAAGTGGACGAGGGCTTGCTGAAAGACCGCGGTCGCCTGAATGGGGGCTCTGCGCGCCCCAGCGCGAGCAAGCTCGCTCGCCACGGGGAACATGACGATCAGACCAGGTGCAGATGGTTATCCCAGAGTCCTGCGGGGAGTTCGAGGGGTTTGGCCACCAACGTTGCCTGGCGACAATCGTAGTAGCGGCAACGCCCTTGACCCGAGGTCACGACAAAACCATCGGCCACCGCGCCGACCCCGGCGCAATCGGGGAGGGGCGCATCGAGTTTTACTTCACCGCTGTCCAGGTCCCAGATGAAAAACCGGTTGCCCCGTGGAGCGGTCAGCGCCACCAGCCGCAGGTCACTGTGCACCGCGACGCTGGCGGTGTAATGCCCCATGGCTTGCAACTGCTGCTCATCGACCGGGAACGGGACAAAGGGCTGGCCGGGACGCTTGATCGCCAGCAGTTCGGACGATTCGTGGGCGGCCCCCATGAATTGCTGGCCGGTGACGATGGTGCCGTCGCTGGCAATGCCCATGTGCCGAACGCTGTTCATCTGCTGGGCCAGGGTTTCCTTGCTCAGCAGGGTGCCGTCGCGCTGCATCAACACCAGGCTCGGCTCCATGGCATCGAGGTTCATCTCCACCCGGCTTTCGGCCTCGGTGCGGATGCCGCCGTTGGCCACCACCAGGGTTTCACCATCAGGCATCCACGACACTTGATGGGGGCCGACGCCGTGGGTGGAGATTTCACCGCGGTGCACCAGTCGCTCGTTCTCGAAACGGTACACCCCGAGCAGGCCGCGGCCCGGGTCGGTGGTGTCATTTTCCGTGGCGTACAGCCACTCACCGCCTTTGTGAATGACCGCATGGCCATAGAAGTGCCGGTTCGCTTGCGAGGCCAGGGTCTGCAGCAGCGTGCCGTCGCGCAGGTCGACCAGGTAGCTCTCGGTACCCGGTCGCCGGGCAACGAACAGCGCAATCGGCAGCTCGGGGTGATTGATGATGTCGTGGCAGCGCTGGCCGACTTCGGTGGCGAACACGCGCGTGCCATCCAGTCGATAGCCGACGGCGTAGTGCTTGCCGTCGCTGTCGTCGCGGGCCGAAAGCAGCAAAGGACCGGTGTCCTTTTGCTTGAACAGCTTCCAGCCGCCCAGCGTCACGGCACCCAGCAACAAACTGCCGAAAGTCAGAGCCTGGCGTCGCAGCATGGAGCTAACCCTCATCAGTCACCGTCGTTGGCGTTGAAGCCCAGTTGAATGCCCAGCGCCTTGGCCAGTTCGCCCTCGTGCAGGCGATGCACGACGTTGAGGCTGTCGTAGAGGTCGTTGAGTTGCTGGCGGCCGGCATCGTCGTTGAGCATTTCGGTCAGTGAGCGCTGGCTGCTGTCGAACAGCTTGATCGAGGCGGCATAGGCAGCATCGATCTTGTCGGCCAGTGGCTTCTGCTCGGCGGGCAACAGGCCGCGCAGGCCTTTGTTGTCGACGCCAACCCAGACGGTCCGGGCGGCCGCGAGGCTGGCTTCCAGGCTTTGCAGCGAGGACTGGCTGCGCCAAGCGTCCGCCTGGAAGGGTTGCGGGATGCCCTTGCTCTGACGTCCCATCGGCGTACCGAGTTTTTTCTTCAAAGTGTCCAGTGCCGTCACTTGCGCGCGTAGCAAATCGGCGATGGCCTCATGGGAGTCGGCGTAGCGCTGGTTCGGGAACTTGGTCATCTGCGCGAGCATGCCGTCGGTGCTGTTCCAGCTCGCCAGGATCTCTTCGGCCAATTGCTTCTGGCGCTCGCCGATGGCGGTCAGCAGCGGGCAATAACGGGCTTTTTGCGCTGCATCGGCGACGTTGCTCTTCTCGTCGAACAGAATGTACTCATAGGCCGAGAGGCCCTGGACGACTACGCTGGACTTGGCCAGGGCGGCGGCGTCGATTTGCGGCTGCGCGGTCAGCAATTGTTCGACCTGGCGACCGACCAGGTTTTTCTTGTCCGGCCAGAACTGGATCTGCCAGGAGCGGTTGCCCTCAGCCAGTGGGCCTACGAGCAGGGGCTGCAGTTCGGCCCAGGCTTTTTGCGCATGCAGGAAGTCGGCACGGGCGGTCGCCAGGTCCGACTTGCCTTCGCAGTAAGCCAGCGCGCTGACGGCCAGTTGGCGGTCGGCGTCGACCCAGCGGCTGTAGGTCGGCAGGATCACTTGCTTGGCAATGGCGGCGGAGGTGACGGCTTGTGGGTCCTGGGGCGCACAGGCGCCAAGGGCGAGGGCGGCAAGGCTGGTGAACAACAGCTTGGGACGGAACATGTCGGGCTCCCTATTGGTCTGGGGCAAGGCGTATGGGAAATGCGTTCAGAGCGAATTCAAAAAGGCCAGCAATGCAGCGCGTTGCTCGGCATTGAAAGCTAAAACCTGTTGCTGCGCCGCCTGGGCTTCACCGCCATGCCAGAGCACGGCTTCAAGCAGGTTGCGGGCGCGGCCGTCATGCAGGAACTGGGTGTGGCCGCTGACCGTTTGCGTCAGGCCTATGCCCCACAACGGCGGCGTGCGCCAGTCGCGGCCAGAGGCCTGGAATTCGCTACGGTGATCAGCCAGGCCTTCGCCCATGTCATGCAGCAGCAGATCGCTGTAGGGGCGAATCACTTGATTGGCCTGTTCAGGTTCGGCGGCATTGGCGGCGGTGGTGAAGGTCGGGGTGTGGCATGACTGGCAGCCGGCCTGGAAAAACAGATTCTTGCCGGCCAGCACTTGCGCGCCGTTGACGTCACGGCGGGCGGGCACGGCCAGGTTACGGCTGTAGAACAGCACCAGGCGCAAGATGTTGTCGCTGACTTCCGGCTCGCCATCCGGGCCATTGCCGTTGGGGGCCTGCAGGCAATCGGTCTGGGCCTGGGTGCAGTCATCGACGGGTCTCAGGTGGGTGGTGAGGCCCATATCACCAGAAAACGCGTGAACGTTTTGTTGATTGAGATTCGGTTGCCCGGCTTTCCAGCCAAATCGGCCCAGGACGGTCTTTTGCTGTGCATCATCCCAGACCAGGTTCGGCCGACCGGCAATGCCGTCCTTGTCTTTGTCCAGCGGGTCGGCGTTGGCCAGAATGTCCGCATCGGCAATCGCCTCGAGCAGGCCCAGGCCAATCATCGGCGGGGCGACCCGGGCGGAAAAACGCGTGTCGGGGTGCATCGGTCCGTAGCCTAGCTGGGTGATCTGCAGCTTGGGTTTGCGCAGTTCGACTTCACTGCCGTCGGCAAAGCGCACCGTCACCGGCTCGTAGTCGACGCGAACCTTGCCTTCCGGGGTGACGCCTGGCACCGCCATGTCCTGGAGTTGTCCGCCGTAGACCGGCTCGGGCACCACACCGACTTGCTCGACGAGCTTGGCGTCGGCCGGGGTCTCAGGGATCGACAGGCGCACCAGCATCGACACTGAATTGTTGGCATCGGGCGCCGGTGGATGGCCGCGACCATCCTTGATGTGGCAGTTCTGGCAACCGTTGGTGTTGAACAGCGGGCCGAGACCGTCACGGGCGGTGGTGGTCGACGGGGCCGTTACCCAAGGGCTGCGGAAAAAGCTGTTGCCGACGCTGAAGTCCAGTCGACGGGTCGGCGAGAGGTGGGCCGAAGGCATCGAGAAGGCATTCTGGTCAGTCTTGCGAACCGTTGCGGTGCCACCTGAGCGGGCCTCGCCGGGCTCGGCCTTGGTAAAGCGCGGGGCGTCATCGCAGGCACTCAGGCCCAGGGCCAGGAACAGTGCGGACAGGCGAAGAGACAGCGAGGGCATCAGAGATCCTGAAAGACGAGCAAAACAAGGGCGCAAAGTCTAACAGGGCAGGGGAGTTTGAATAAGAGGAATTATCGTTTGCTTGATCCAGGGCAACTGCGCAAGGTGCCGCATCTGGGCGTTGCCAACCGTCACGTTGCCTCAGGCTCATCGCACGCCCCCACCTGCGGCGATATCCCGAAGCGCCTGTTCGATCTGATAGCGGTTGCCGTCATGCAACAGCTCGTCAAACTGGGCCACGGCCTTGAGCACAAAAGGCATGCGCTGATGGATGTCGGACAGGTTGGTCATGAGGTTGCTGTCCAAGCCAATGGCGTGTCCATCATCAGGGCGCAGGGTCAAGGCCTCCCCCACGGTGTGGCAAGCTGTAGAGTGATAAGGTAACGCTCCTCAGTGGGGCGTTGATAATCCCTGAAGCGATTGACCGCCAGCATCACTTGGTACTTGTCGCCTGCTCGCCAGTAAGCCGTACCGCCCTTGTTCACATCTCGCAATCGGGCGCGCCATTGGGGCGTATCGGCGAACGAAGGAAAGTTCTTGATCCGGATTGGCGTCCAGCCAGCTTTGCGCCATTGCTCCTGCAGCTCCAGCACGACCTTGAGCGTATCGTCGAGTAGCAGCGGCTCGATTTGCGGGGACATCCGTACACTGTAGATCAACTCATTTCGGTAGATAACGGTGAAGAAACGGGCCAATGGGGTCACAAACCCATATTGAGGGTCTGTGAAAAGCAGACGGGCATCCGACTGGGGCATGTTGAACGACACTTGCCCGGGAATGGCTGGACCAATGGCCGCACTGGAGCGCTGGCGCATGGCCTCGTAAGGTTCACCTATCATCAGCACGATTTCCTTTTCCGATTGCGCTGCAATCGCCGCCCATGCAATGAAGGCCGCGACCGCGAGTGCAAACACACCGCGTCGCCAACCGACACGTTGCGTCAGACTCATCGCACGCCCCCACCTGCGGCGATATCCCGAAGCGCCTGTTCGATCTGATAGCGGTTGCCATCATGCAACAGCTCGTCAAACTGTGCCGCAGCCTTGAGCACAAAAGGCATGCGCTGATGGATGTCGGACAGGTTGGTCATGAGGTTGTTGTCCAAGCCAATGGTGTGTCCATCATCGAGGCGATGGGTCATGGCTTCACCCATGGCGTGGCAAGCTGCAGTTTGATGAGGTAACGCTCTTCAGTGGGGCGCTTATAGTCCCTGAAACGATTGACCACCATCATCACTTGATACTGATTGCCCGCTTGCCAGTAGGTTGTTCCCCCTTTACTTACGTCTCGCAATTGAGCTCGCCATTGTGGCGTGTCGGCGAACGGTGGAAAGTCATTGGCCCGGGTCGGTATCCAGCCGCCTTTGCGCCATTGCTCCTGCAGTTCCAGCACGACCTTGAGCGTATCGTCGAGCAGTAGCGGTTCGATTTGCGGGGACATACTGACACTGTTGACTAACTCATCATCAAAAGTGACCGTGAAAAACCGAGCCAGTGGGGTCACGAACCCATACATAGGGTCAATGAAGCGCAGGCGGGCATCCGATTTCGGCAATCGCCCCCAAAAGCGCCCGGCAATAGCCGGGTCAATCTCCGCACTGGAGCGCTGGCGCATGTCCTCCCAAGGCTCGCCGATCACCAGCGCGATTTCCTTTTCCGATTGCGCTGCAATCGCCGCCCATGCAATGCAGACAGCGACCGCGAGTGCAATCACACCGCTTCGCCAACCCAGACGTAGCGCCAGGCTCATCGCACGCCCCGACCTGCGGCGATGTCCCGAAGCGACTGCTGAATCTGGTAGCGGTTATCGTCATGCAGCAGCTCGTCAAACTGTGCCGCGGCCTTGAGCACAAAAGGCATACGCTGATGGATGTCGGACAGGTCGGCTACGGGGTTATTGCTGAAACCAATGGTGCGTCTGTCATCGACAGGCCGGCATTGGCTGGCCAGGGTCAGTTCGATGGCTTGAGCGACGCCGGATGGGATACCTGTGATGTAGGAGAGGTGATTGCCGCGCAGCAGAACCACCAACTTCAGGTCGCTGTACATCGCCGGTTGAAGGATGTTCCGCTGTTCGTGCCAAGCCAGATGGTCAACACTTTTGGCGATATTGCCAGCCTCAATGGCCTCGAAGGCTTGCAGGATTTCCTTATAGTTAGTACCGAACTCTAGTGTCTTCTGCCCGACCGGCCATAACACAGGGGGCTGGTCATGCCCATAAATGTTCTTACGCGAAGGCAGGCAGGTTTCGAGCGCCCCCAACCCCCGCTCCTTGTAGAAAACATGCAACGGATAGACGTCCAGGAATAGCGTGGTATTGCCCATGGCCAGCATCTCATACACATGCCGGTACAGCTGCTGCGCCATCGACAGCGGTTCATCTTCGCGCCTGAGGTCGATACTCGGCAGCGGGTTGTTGCCGATGGCGTGCTCGTAGTCCCGTTGTGCCTGCTCGTAGTCCCCCAGCTTCGCCTGCCGCTCACCTTCACTGCCGCTGAACAAGCCAAACAACCCTGCCCTGGCGCTATGCTTGAGGTGCTGTGCGGCTTCATGTTCGGCCTGGATCTTGTCGATCGAGTCGGCGGCGTGCAGCAGGCCGCAGCCCACCTGTTTCGAGGCGAAGGCGGCGAGCCCGGCCCACTGCAAGCGCGGATCGTGTAGCCAGAGCTGGGCGTAGGCGGCATTGATCGCACTGTTACGTGCCTTGGGGTCGGCGATCAGGGTGCCGCCTGGCGCCACGATGGCTTCGGCTCTTTGCTGGTACTCGCGCCAGAGGTTCTCGCAGACCTGTCCGGGCAGCGGCGCGAAGGTCGACGTGGGACGGTTCGGTGCAGGGGTGAAGCTGGAAGGGCGCGGTTCGGCTACCGGGTGGTGTGCGGTTGGCGCGGCGGGTTGAGCAGTGGCTCGGGGGCGTGGCGCGACGTTGTCGAACAACTGGCACCTGAGATTCTGGTTGGCAATCAGTCGCGGCGGCGGGTCGCACTTGCAACGGCAGAGATCGCCGTCGAGGGCGGCGGGGCGGCCATCCAGCAAGTCCACCAGGTGCGGCCCGTCGCACACGATGACCCCGGTGCTGTCGCATTCCGGGCAGTCGATCTCATCGCCTTCGCGGGCCATGGCCTGGCCATTGATGGTGCTGTATTCGTAGCCGGTGAGCACGGTGCCGTTGACCGTGGTTTTGGCTCCGACGGTGATGTGATAGCGCCTCATGCCAGACACGTCCTTATGTGATCGGTAGGGACGAGCACGCTAGGCGAGGCGGTGCTGGGAGATAAATCAGACGTTTCCTTGAGTGGTGTAGGTTTACTCTGAAATCGGGTTGTGGATGATCCGTGCGACCTGCTCAATCAAGCTCAACCCCGCAACTAGCTTGTGTGTCGATCGGAAGCATTCATCTACCGACAGATGGAGCAACGGTCTTCATGTTTCGATCCTGACGGTACTGCATCAGCCAAAAAAAATGCCCCGAGCGTGTCGGGGCATTTTCTTGACTCGGTGTTGACCGGGGTTGATCAGAACTCGTGATCAGCGTTGTCCGGGTTCAGGTCGCTGATGCCCAGTTTGCCTGCGGCCTGTTCGATCGAGCCGGTCTGCTTGACGAGGGCCGCGATGGCGTCACGTACTACCTGGTTGCCAGCGGTGTTGCCGGCGGCGATCAACTGGTCGTAGTGCTCGCCCTTGGTGGCGTGGTCAACCATGACCTGCAGCTTGGCTTCGGTCGCGGCCAGGTCGGCCTTGAGCGCGGCGTCTGCAGCTGGGTCGGCCTTGGCCACCAGCGACGACAGGCTGGCGCCAGTCATTTTGCTGCCATCGACACGGGTGTATTCGCCCAGATACACGTTACGAACGCCTTTGGCATCGTAGAAGTGCGAGTAATGGGTGTTGTCGCTGAAGCAGTCCTGTTCGTCTTCTGGAGAGTTGGCTTCCAGGGAGACTTTCATCCGCTCGCCCGCCAGTTCGCCCAGCGACAGGCTGCCCATGCCGAAGAGCATTTTGCGCAGGCCGGTATCAACAGGCTCGGCTTCCAGGGTGGCGCGATAGTTGTCGGCCACGTTCGGCTTCCAGTTACCGACCATTTCTTCCAGGTCGCTGACCAGCAGTTGGGTCACGGCCTTGAGGTAGGCACGGCGACGCTCGTTGTGGCCACCGGTAGCGCCTTTGCCTTCCAGGTAGTCGGAAGCAGGACGGTTGCCAGCGCCCGGGCCGGTGCCGTTCAGGTCCTGGCCCCACAGCAGGAATTCGATGGCGTGGTAGCCGGTAGCGACGTTGGCTTCGGAACCGCCCAGCTCGTTCAGGCTGGCCAGTTTTTCCGCGGTGATGTCTTTCACGTCGACTTTGTCTTCGCCGACCTGCACCTGGGTGTTGGCGATGATGTTGGCGCTGGCGCCCGGGTTACCCAGTGCGTGCTCGTAGGTCTTGTCGACGTAGTCGATCAGGCCTTCGTCCAGTGGCCAGGCGTTAACCTGTCCTTCCCAATCGTCGATGATGGTGTTGCCGAAGCGGAACACTTCGCTCTGCAGGTAAGGCACGCGTGCCGCTACCCAGGCAGCCTTGGCGGCTTTGAGGGTGTCGGCGTTCGGCTTGGCCAGGAACGCGTCGATCGCGGTCTGCAAGGTTTTCGCGGTGGATTCGGCATCGCTGTAGACGGCGTAGACGATGTCGGCGTAATGCGCGACAACGGCTTTGCCAGCAGCTTCGTCGACTTTACCGGCGGTAGCCGCGGCAGCCGGCGCTGCGGTGCTGGCGGCCGGAGTAGGCGCGGGTGCGGCCGCCTTGTCTTTGCCTTCGCCGCAACCGGCGAGGGAAATAGCGATGGCCAGCAAACTGGCGGTAGCCAGAGGCATACGAATCATGGCGAACATCCTGCTTCGGGAGATGATGGACAGGCGCGGGGTGCGCAAAACCGCAACATAATGCAAATCTTTCGCATTATGTGTAAAGGGCTGTGCTTGTAAATATTTCTTATTAACGGAGTCAATGCGTGGGGCCAGGCCCCGACGCATCACAGGATGGCGGCATTACTGCGCTGTGCCTGCTTGAGATAGGCACTCAGTTCGCGCGCCGGCAGCGGTTTGCTGTAGTGGTAACCCTGACCTTCGTGGCAACCCTCGGAGATGATGTACGCCTCTTGTTCGGCGGTCTCCACGCCTTCGGCGATGACCTGCATGCCCAGGCTTTTGCCCAGCTGGATGATGGCGCGGACGATGGTTGCGTCGTCATCGTCGTCCAGCAGGTCCTGGACGAAGCTCTTGTCGATCTTGATCTTGTCCAGCGGCAGGCTTTTGAGATAGCTGAGCGAGGAGTAACCGGTGCCGAAGTCGTCGATGGCGATCAAGGCTCCGGAACGGCGCAGGCTGAGCAGGTGCTGTGCCGCGGTGCTGATGTCTTCCATCAGGCCGGTTTCGGTGACCTCCAGCTCCAGGCTACGGGGCGGCAGGCGATAGATTTGCAGCAGGTTATTGACCACCCGGGGCAGTTCGGCGTGGTGCAACTGCACGGTAGACAGGTTGACCGCCATGCGCAGGTCGCTGAATCCCTGGTCGTGCCATTCGCGCAGCTGGCGGCAGGCCTGGTCCAGTACCCATTCGCCGATGGCGATGATGGTGCCGTTCTGCTCGGCCAGCGGAATGAACAAGTCCGGTGGAACCAGGCCATGTTCGGGATGTTGCCAGCGAATCAGCGCCTCGACGCCGACGACGCGGTGATCGCGGTAGCTGATCTGCGGCTGGTAGACCAGGTAGAACTGCTCGCGGCCGAGGGCGTCACGCAGGTCTTTTTCCAGTTCGCGGCGCCGGCGCATTTCACTGTCCACGCTGGCGATGTAGAACTGATATCGGTTGCGCGAACGGGTCTTGGCCAGGGTCATGGTCTGTTCGGCTTTTTGCAGCAGCTTTTCGGTGCTGTCGCCATCTTCCGGGAACAGGGTGATGCCGATGGTTGCACGCAGGCGGATCTCCTGATGATCGAGGGCGAAGGCCACTTCCAGGTCGTCAAGAATGCTTTGTGCCAATTCGGCCGCTTCGTAAGGCTGCTCGATGTCAGCCTGAACCAGTGCGAACTGATCCCCCCCGAGACGAGCCAGGGCGCCGAGGCGGCCACTGTGGGCGCGCAGGCGATCGGCCAGGGCCAGCAGCAATTGGTCGCCAGTCTGGTAGCTGAACTGCTCGTTGATGCCTTTGAAATCGTCCAGGCCGACGCAGATCACCGCGACCCGACGCTGCAGGCGACCGGCATCCACCAGAATCTTGTCCAGCTGCTGCTGCAATTGCTGACGGTTCGGCAGGCCGGTGAGGAAGTCGTACTGGGCCATGCGCAGCAGGCTGTTTTCGGCCTCGTGGCGCAGGTGGGTATTGCGCTCGATGGACTCCAGCAACTGGTTGGCGGTGTTGATCCAGAGCCCCAGTTCGTTCTTCTCGTGGCCCTTGAGCAGCGGAATCTTGTGTTCGCTGGGACGGTCGGGGTTGATATTGGTCAGGTGCTCGATGATCCGCGACAGCGGCTTGGTCAGCAGCCAGTGATAGACCAGGTACAGCACCAGCCCCATGGCCATTGCCCTGAGCACGCCGGAAATAAAAATGATGACGGAGCTGACAATAAACCCCTGGCCATAGGTGGCGGTGTCAAGGGTGATGCTCAGGTCGCCGTAATACTCACTGTAGGGGCCTCGGCCTACCAGCGAGGTGGTGAAGGTGCGCTCTTTGCCCAGAATCAGGTCAGTCAGCCAGCGACTGTCGGACTGCTGCGGTTCGCGGCTCTTTTGCGCGAGCATGGTTTCGTTGGGGTGGCCGATGGAGGCCATGCGCACGGCCTCATCCTGGAACAGGCCTTCGATGACCTGCATGCCCATTTCCCGGTCGAGGCTATACACCGCCTGGGTCGAGGGGTCGCGAAACATGTCGAGGATGCGGTCGGCATCGTTGGCCACGGCCTGACGGGTTTTATAAGCATCGAAGACAATCTGTGCGCAGCTTAAAACGACACCGACGATCAATGCCGACAAGAGCACGACCCGGAGCAACTTCACCGACAAGCTGTTTTTGAGTTCCAGCTTCAAAGGGTAATTCCTTGTTCCATGCGGGTAACGTCAAGTTGCCATGAGTATTGGCAATCCTGTAATGGCAGTCAAAGGGGCAATCTTAACGCTTTTGTCTGCTGGCTTGACTGCATCACCCTGTCAGCTGGCAATTGGAGACCATTGATAGTGTGTCGGTAGGTACCTCCTGCAACTTGAGGGGCAGGGGAGAATATTTCCATCTGGTTGATGGTAGACGCCTGTGGCGCAGCGGCAAGGCGTTCTTTGTTTTCAGCCTGCTTGCGGGGACATTCACCGGGGCCGGGAATAAAAAAACCCGGCGATGCCGGGTTTTTTCACTGCAAGCCGACTCAAGCGGTGAAGGTTTTGCCTTCGAACTGCTCAGCCACGAACTTCCAGTTGACCAGGTTCCAGAACGCTTCGACATACTTTGGACGAACGTTGCGGTAGTCGATGTAGTAAGCGTGTTCCCAGACGTCGCAGGTCAGCAGCGGGGTGTCGCCGCTGGTCAGCGGGTTGCCGGCGCCGATGGTGCTGGCCAGGGCCAGGGAACCGTCAGCCTTTTTCACCAGCCAGCCCCAACCGGAACCGAAGGTGCCGACGGAAGTCTTGGTGAATTCTTCTTTGAACTTGTCGAACGAACCGAATGCCGCGTTGATGGCTTCAGCCAGTGCGCCGGTAGGTTGGCCGCCAGCGTTTGGCGCCAGGCAGTTCCAGTAGAAAGTGTGGTTCCAGACCTGAGCGGCGTTGTTGAAGATGCCACCCGAAGAGGTTTTGACGATCTCTTCCAGGGTCTTGCCTTCGAACTCGGTGCCTGGCACCAGGTTGTTCAGGTTCACGACATAGGTGTTGTGGTGCTTGTCGTGGTGGTATTCCAGGGTTTCCTGGGAAATGTGCGGCTGCAGTGCGTCGTATGCGTAAGGCAGTGGCGGCAATTCGAAAGCCATGGTGATTCTCCTAATCAGGTCAGTTGCGGTGGGCGCAAGGCCGATCACGGGCGGCCAGACAAGCGCCGGGGAGTTTGTACTCTTTGCGGCGCAGGTCTCGGATCATAGCACCGGGGGGGCGGCATAACCACGCAACAACTGTGTGGGATAGAGGTTCCAGAGCTGTCGGGAGCAATCAACCGGCCATGATCAGTTGGAAGGCCACCGCGTACATCATCACCGCCACCAACAGGTCGAGTATCCGCCAGGTACTTGGGCGTGCCAGCCAGGGTGCCAGCCATGCCGCGCCGAGGGCCAGGGTGAAGAACCACAGCAGCGATGCACTCGCCGCTCCCACGACATAGGCACCGGGTTCGGTCTGTTGTGCGCCGAGGGAGCCGATCAGTAGCACCGTGTCCAGGTACACATGGGGGTTGAGCAGCGTGACCGCCAGGGCGCTGAGCATCACCGCGCGCAATGAGCGAACGGTCTGGTTCTCGCCTTGTTGCAGGCTTTGCCTGGAACAAGCCCGACGCAGTGCCTGGCTGCCGTACCACAGAAGGAACGCCGCGCCACCCCAGCGGGCAAAGGCCAGCAAGGTCGGGTTCTGGGCCAGCACCGTGGCCAGGCCGAAGACCCCGGCGGCGACCAGCAGGGCATCGCAGGTGACGCAGAGTGCGGCCACCGGCAGGTGATGTTCGCGACGCAGACTCTGCGCCAGGACGAACGCGTTTTGCGTGCCGATCGCCATGATCAGCCCCGCAGCGACCAACAGGCCGTTCACATAGCTTTGCCACATAGGAATTACTCCGCGTCTGCCGCCAGTTGCCGTAGCACTGACATGGCACGTTCAGCGTCGGCCAGGCCGACAAACAAATGGTCGTGGTAGTAGCCGGCAATCACGTTGCAGCTGATGCCGGCCTTGCCCAGCGCAGTGGCGAAGGCGGCCGTAAGGCCGACGGCGGAAAGGGCCGAGTGCACCTTGAGGGTGATCCATGCCGCCCGGTAGTCGAAACTGAAGCCGGCCTTCTCGGCTTCGGATCGCGCAAGGATCAGGGTCAGGCCTTCCTGTTCCCGGAAGCTGCCGATGATCTCGCAGCCTTGTGGCAAGCGGCCGTCGCGAATCGTGCAGAACACATATTCTCCGTCGTTGAGGTGGGGGCTCATGCTGCGCAGCAGGGTGTCGAGTGAGGTTTCGCCAGCCATGACGCTGATCCTTGTCCAAGAGTGCTTGCTGGCTATTCTCCTGTTCCAGGCTGTATAAGAAAAACCAATATTGCTGATCGCTCATTAGGAGAATTGATGTTCGACTATAAACTGCTGTCCGCCCTTGCTGCCGTGGTCGAGCAGGCCGGGTTCGAACGCGCGGCACAGGTGCTGGGGTTGTCCCAATCGGCGATATCCCAGCGCATCAAATTGCTTGAAGCTCGCGTCGGCCAGCCGGTACTGGTACGGGCCACGCCACCGGCACCCACGGAGATCGGCCGGGGCTTGCTCAACCATGTGCAGCAAGTGCGCTTGCTGGAGCGCGATCTGCAAAGCCTGGTGCCGGCGCTTGACGAAGAAGGCTTGCCCGAGCGTTTGCGCATCGCCCTCAACGCCGACAGCCTGGCCACCTGGTGGGCTGAGGCCGTGGGGGAATTTTGCGCCGAGCAGCATCTGTTACTCGACCTGGTGGTGGAGGACCAGACGGTCGGCCTCAAACGCATGCGCGCCGGAGAAGTGGCCGCGTGCGTGTGTGCCAGTGAGCGGCCGGTGGCCGGGGCCCGCAGCGTATTGCTGGGGGCGATGCGCTATCGCGCCCTGGCCAGTCCGGCGTTCATCGCCCGGCACTTCCCGAATGGGGTCAAGGCCGACCAGTTGGCCCGCACCCCTGCGCTGGTGTTCGGCCCGGACGATTTCCTGCAACACCGCTACCTGGCGTCATTGGGGGTCGATGGAGGCTTCGAGCACCATTTGTGCCCGTCTTCCGAAGGCTTTATCCGCCTGACCGAAGCCGGCCTGGGATGGGGGCTGGTGCCGGAACTGCAGGTTCGGGAACAGCTTGAGCGGGGTGTCCTGGTGGAGTTGTTGGCAGATAAACCCATCGATGTGCCGCTGTACTGGCATCATTGGCGCAATGGTGGCCAGCTGCTCGGCTTACTCACTGAACATCTGGTGCGCCTGTCCCGACAGTGGTTGGTGCCGTTGGAGTCGCGGTAAGCGTCTAGCTGCAAGCGGCAGGTGAAGCGCTGCGCACCGTTTTTAACTTGCAGCTTGTGGCTTGAAGCTTGTAACTGCATCTGTAGGAGCAATAAATGAAAATTCTGGTCACCGGCGCAAGCGGCTTCATTGGCGGGCGCTTTGCGCGGTTCGCCCTGGAGCAAGGCCTGGACGTACGGGTCAACGGGCGCCGGGCCGAAAGCGTCGAACACCTGGTTCGACGCGGAGCACAGTTCGTTCAGGGCGATCTTACCGACGCGCAACGGGTGCGCGACCTGTGCGTGGATGTCGATGCCGTGGTGCATTGCGCCGGAGCAGTGGGGCTGTGGGGGCGTTATCAAGACTTTCACCAAGGCAACGTGCTGGTCACTGAAAACGTGGTCGAGGCCTGCCTCAAGCAGAACGTCCGGCGTCTGGTGCATTTGTCGTCGCCGTCCATCTACTTCGATGGCCGCGATCACCTGGGGTTGACCGAGGAGCAGGTGCCCAAGCGCTTCAAGCACCCGTACGCCGCCACCAAGTACCTGGCCGAGCAAAAGGTCTTCGGGGCCCAGGAGTTTGGCCTGGAAGTACTGGCGCTGCGCCCGCGATTCGTCACGGGGGCCGGCGACATGAGCATTTTCCCGCGCCTGTTGAAAATGCAGCGCAAGGGGCGCCTGGCGATCATCGGCAATGGATTGAACAAGGTCGACTTCACCAGCGTGCAGAACCTCAACGAAGCCCTGCTCAGTTGCCTGCTGGCGACCGGGTCGGCGCTGGGCAAGGTCTACAACATCAGCAACGGGACGCCCGTGCCGCTGTGGGATGTGGTCAATTACGTGATGCGACAGATGGAAGTCCCCCAGGTGACGCGTTACCGTTCCTATGGTCTGGCTAACAGTGTCGCGGCGCTGAACGAAGGGTTTTGCAAGCTCTGGCCTGGGCGGCCCGAACCGACGCTGTCCTGCCTGGGCATGCAAGTGATGCACAAAAACTTCACCCTGGACATCAGCCGCGCCCGGCATTACCTGGACTACGACCCCAAGGTCAGCTTGTGGTCGGCACTGGATGAATTCTGCGGTTGGTGGAAGGCTCAGGACATCGGCACACGACAGGGGTGAACCGAGTCCAGGGTTCGAGGTCGATCAATGCGGCGGGTTCAGGGTTTATACTCGTCGCATTTAGCCATCACTGTGGTTCAAAAAGGTTGACTCATGTCCATGCGTAACGATGCCAACGACGACTTCGATGATGTACCGAGCCTGCGCGCGGACAGCTTCGATCACGACGACTTCCCGAGCACGGCCGCTGCCCGCGAGCGCACCAGCGTGCATTCGCGCCCGGTGCCGCAGGCCAAGGGGCCGAGTACCGGGCCGTTGTGGGCGTTGGTCGGTGCGTTGTTCTTTGCGTTCATTGGCCTTGCCTGGTGGAGCTTCCAGCAGATTTCGCTGATGGAGCAGCAACTGGTGGCCACCCAGGAAAGCTTCGCCCGGATCAGTGAAGAAGCGGCCGGGCGTTTGCAGGACATTTCCGGCAAGGTCGTTGCCAGCCAGTCCCATGTCACCAACGACAGCGAAGCGCTCAAGCTGCAAATCAGGCAACTGGAAAGCAAGTTGCAGGAGCAGGGCCAACAGCAGCAAGGCGTGGTGGGGCAGGCGACGGACCTGGATAAGCGCCTGGCGCAGATCGTCGCCCAGAGCGCCGAGCAGCGTGGCGTCAATACTCAGTTGCAAAGCGAACTCAAGGTCCTGAGTGCTGACGTGGCAACACTCAAGAACACGCCAGCCGACACCAGCAAAGTCGAAGCTGAGCTGAAAAGCCTCAGCGCCGACATCGCGGCCTTGAAGAAACAAGGCAATCCAAGCGCGGCCATCGAGCGCCTGGAGCAAGACTTGATCGTGCTCAAAAGCCAGCAGGACAACCGCCCGATGCCTCAAGGTGGCGCCAATGTCGCTGAGTTCGATGCCTTCCGTGGCCAGGTCACGCGCAATATCACGACCTTGCAGAGCCAGATCAGGAACCTGCAGCAGCAAATCAGCGCGCGACCGTGACGCCTGGCCACCGCGTGCCTGGGTTGTCCTGAACAGTCGTACATAGCTTCAAGCCGTCTACGCTCTTGAAACATCAACAAGAACGAGGGACGCACAATGAGGTTTGCGCAAAAGATCGCCTTGCTGGGCTGGCTGCTGGTGGTGTGCCTGGGGCAGGCCCAGGCAGCCGGGAAGGCGGAGGCGGAAGACAAGGCCGCGCTGGCCCTGCTGGAAAAAGCCCTGGCCTATTACCACGACAATGGCGACAAGGCGTTTGCCGCGTTCAGTCGCCAGGGCGAGTTTGTGGTCAAGGACATGTATGTCTTTGTGGTCGATACCAAGGGCATCATGCTCGCCAGCGGCGGGCCATCCTCAGCCCTGATCGGGCGCGACGTGTCCGAGGTGCTGGGGCCGGATTTGCAGAAGGCCTTCAAGAACGCCTTGCTGGTGCCTGAGGGGAACGGCATTCAGCAGGCCGATTACCGATGGCAGAACTGGTCTGACGGCAGGGTTGAGCGCAAGCATGTGTTCTACCAGCGCATCGGCGAGCGGATCCTGGCGGTCGGCTACTACTTGCCACGGGCTTCGGCCGAGCAGGCCAAAGTGTTGCTCGACAAGGCCGCCGCGGACCTGGGCAAGGACGAAAAGGCCACGATCAAGGCGATCAATTCGCTGCAGGGCGGCTTTCTGCAAGATGACCTCTATGTGTTTGTCGTCGATCTCGACAGCCAGCGTTACCTGGCCCATGGCACCAACCTTCGATTGATCAATACCGATTTCGGCCGGATTCAGGACCCGGACGGTAAACCCGTCGGTGAGCCAATTCTGGCGCTGATGGCCGGCCAGGATCAGGGCGAATACGATTACCGCTGGAAAAACCCGGTCACCGGCAAGGTGGAAGACAAGCACGCCTACCTGAAAAAGGTCGGCAACCGGCTGGTGGCGGTGGGGTATTACAGCCCTTGAAGCGAGGCAAATCCCTTAAGGATGATTGTTTGTCTTGCTCTCGCCACGCAGGGGTGTGCCGAACACCTGCCCCGTGGCGAGCGAGCTTGCTCGCGCTGGGCTGCGTGGCAGCCCAAAAACCGGTCACCCAGGTCATTCTGAAAGACCGCCATCGTCTGGTCAGGGCGCGCTGCGTACGCCAGCGGCAGCAAGCTCCCTCGCCACAGGCCTATGGGAGCAACAGCTTCAATCACCTGGCCTGGAGTACCGAACACCTGCCCCGTGGCGAGCGAGCTTGCTCGCGCTGGGCTGCGCAGCAGCCCCAAAACCGCTCACCCTGGTCATTCTGAAAGACCGCCATCGTCTGGTCAGGGCGTGCTGCGCACGCCAGCGGGAGCAAGCTCCCTCGCCACAGGCCTATGGGAGCAACAGCTTCAATCACCTGGCTTGGAGTGCCGGGCACCTGCCCCGTGGCGAGCGAGCTTGCTCGCGCTGGGCTGCGCAGCAGCCCCAAAACCGCTCACCCAGGTCATTCTGAAAGACCGCCATCGCCTGGTCAGGGCGCGCTGCGCACGCCAGCGGGAGCAAGCTCCCTCGTCACAGGCCTATGGGAGCAACAGCCTCAATCACCTGGCCTGGAGTGCCGAGCACCTGCCCCGTGGCGAGCGAGCTTGCTCGCGCTGGGCTGCGCAGCTGCCCCAAAACCGGTCACCCAGGTCGTTCTGAGAGACCGCCATCGCCTGGTCAGGGCGCGCTGCGCACGCCAGCGGGAGCAAGCTCCCTCGCCACAGGCCTATGGGAGCAACAGCCTTGATCACCAGGGATAAAGTGCCGAACAC
>NZ_JBYTBK010000023.1:73271-89248 GCF_058789115.1 Pseudomonas sp. FW300-N1A1
GGTCATTCTGAAAGACCGCCATCGCCTGGTCAGGGCGCGCTGCGTACGCCAGCGGGAGCAAGCTCCCTCGCCACAGGCCTATGGGAGCAACAGCCTTGATCACCAGGGATAAAGTGCCGAACACCTGCCCCGTGGCGAGCGAGCTTGCTCGCGCTGGGCTGCGTAGCAGCCCCAAAACCGCTCACCCAGGTCATTCTGAAAGACCGCCATCGCCTGGTCAGGGCGCGCTGCGTACGCCAGCGGGAGCAAGCTCCCTCGCCACAGGCGCGTTCACATTCGATTGCGTGGCGCGTCACTACACAGCCCTGTCTTCCCGCCCGCGCAGCAGCATGTTCGGCATGGCGATCGCCGCCGCCAGCCCCAGTAGCGAAACCGCCGCACTGACCATCAGTAAATGCCTGAAGGTCAGCAGCAGTTCGCCACGCAAGGCGTCCTGCGCATCGCCGGGAGCCGCGTTCAAGCCGTCGAGGAGCACGTTCCCGGAGTGGCCTTCGCCGATCAGTGAGGCACCGGTCAGGTGGGCGAAGCTCGAGTCCTGCAACAGCGCGAGCAGCAACGCCGACATCAAGGCGACCCCCACCGCGCCGCCGAGCGAGCGAAACAGGTTGGTGGTGCTGGTGGCAACGCCGATGTCCCGTTGCGCGACCGAGTTTTGCGTGCCCACCAGGGAGGTCGGGAACTGCATGCCGGCGGCGATACCGCTGAGCAGCATGAACAGGCTGCTGAGGACCACCGCGTGCGGCGAGCTGAAGGCCATGCCGAGGATCGCGAGCGGAGTGAGCGCCGCGCCAGTCAGGATCATCGGTTTGTAGCGACCGGTCACCGACGTCCGGCGCCCGGCATAGTAGGCCCCCATCGGCAAGCCCATCGCCAGGGGCAACAGGTGCAGCGCAGCGCTGTCGGCACCGGCACCGGTAACGCTCTGGAAGCGCAGCGGCATCAGCACGATCAGCGAAATCGCTTGAAAACTGGTGAAGAAAATCGTGCACCAGCACAGGACTGCGTTGCGGTTGGCAAACAGGTGCATGGGCAGCAGCGGCTCGGGAGCCCGACGCTCATGCCCGACGAACAACGCCAGGCCCAGCACCGCGCACAGCAGCAGCGCGAGGACTTCACCGCTGCGCCAGGAGTGACCCTGGCCCACCTCGGTAATGCCCAGCAACAAGGCGGTCAGGCCAAGGATCATCAACAGCGTGCCCAGATAGTCGATCACCGGCTTGCGGTGCGGCACCGGCAACCCCACCAGCGTGCGATTGGCCACCAGCCAGGCGCCGACGCCCAGTGGCAGGTTGATCAGAAATACCCAGCGCCACGACAGGTATTCGGTCATGTAGCCGCCGAGTACCGGCCCGGCCACGCTGGCCACCGCGTACATGCTGCTGAAGTAACCCTGATAACGTCCGCGCTCACGGGGAGGCACGATGTCCCCGATGATCGCCTGGCTGACCGAAATCATCCCGCCGGCCCCGATGCCCTGGATGATCCGCGCCAGTACCAGCTGCTCCATGCTCTGGGCGATGCCGCAAAACAGCGAGGCCAGGGTGAACAATCCCATACCGAACAGCATGAGCTTGCGCCGGCCATACAGGTCGCCAAGCTTGCCGTAGATCGGTACCGCGACGGTCATCGCCACCATGTAGCCGGAGATCACCCAGGCGAGCAGGCTGACGTCCTTGAATTGCGCGGAAATGGCCGGCATCGACACGGCGACGATGGTCTGGTCCAGCGCCCCGAGAAAGATTGCCAGCATCAAGGCAATCAACACGCTGCGAATGGCCGGTTTGGAGGTGTCGGGCGGGTTCAGATTAGTCACGGGTAAACCTGCGGGCAGTGATTGACCCGCAGGGAGCATGGCGAGCGGGGATGCTCGGCAGTTTAAGTCGGTAGGGGGCTATTCGATAGCCTCATAAGGAAGGCCGACGTAATTTTCGGCGATGGTCTTGCGCCCGGCCTCGGAGTCGACGAAGTACTCCAGTTCCGATTCGCTGATGCGCTGGCTGAAGGCGTCGCTGTCTTCGAAGGTATGGAGCATCGAGGTCATCCACCAGGAGAATCGCTCGGCCTTCCAGACCCGGCGCAGGCAGATTTCGGAGTACTTTTCCAGCAAGTCGGTACGGCCGTCACGCAATACCTTGAGCAGGATGTTGAACAGGGTACTGACATCGCTGGCCGCCAGGTTCAGCCCCTTGGCACCGGTTGGCGGGACGATGTGCGCGGCGTCGCCGACCAGGAACATGCGCCCGTACTGCATCGGTTCGACCACAAAGCTGCGCAGCGGCGCGATGCTTTTTTCGATGGACGGCCCGGTGACCAGGCGGTCGGCAAGCGCCGAGGGCAGGCGTGCTTTCAACTCGTCCCAGAAGCGCTGGTCGGACCAGTCCTCTACTTTTTCCTCGGTCGGCACTTGCACGTAGTAGCGGGTGCGGGTGGGCGAACGCATGCTGCACAAGGCAAAGCCGCGAGCATGTCGAGCATAGACCAGTTCTTCGTGGACGGGCGGGGTGTCGGCGAGGATGCCCAGCCAGCCGAACGGATACACCCGCTCGAAGACCTTCAGGCAGTCGACAGGAATCGATTGGCGAGCGACGCCATGGAAACCGTCGCACCCGGCGATGTAGTCGCAATCCACGCGCCAGGTTTCACCATCCTTTTCAAACGTCAGGAAGGGCTCGTCGGATTTCATGTCGTGGGGCACGACGTTGCGGGCTTCGTACAGGGTCGTGGCCCCGGCGTTCTGACGAGCAATCATCAAGTCGCGAGTGACTTCGGTCTGGCCGTAGATCATCACCGTCTTGCCGCCGGTCAGGGCATGCAGGTCGATGTGCACCTGGCGCTCGCCCAAGGCCAGTTGAAAGCCGCCATGCACCAGCCCTTCGGCGTCCATGCGCTGACTGACCCCGGCCTGGCGCAGCAGGTCGACCATGCCTTGTTCCAGGACGCCGGCGCGGATTCGTTGTTGTACGTAATCAGGTGTCTGGCGTTCGACAATCACCGTGGCGATGCCGGCGTTGTGCAGCAACTGGCCGAGCAGCAGGCCAGAGGGGCCGGCGCCGATAATGGCGACTTGGGTCTTGAGGATTTTCATTGTTGTTATGGCTCGCAAGCTTCACGCGGACAACGCCGGTGAATAGTTATCAAGAATCGAGTGCTTGCATTTTTCGCTTGTGAGTCTGTCAATTGAAGGTGAAAACTGAGCCGATACCTGTACATTTCGCCAATCGGGGCGATTATCGCCCGTAATGCTGAGGCCTGGACTGAAGTTATGAACAAGCCTGCGATTCCTGTGTTCAAGCTCTATGGTGAAAGTCTGGACTGGCCGACCCCGGACTTGCTGCATTGTGAAACCATCTCCAAGCGCAGCCGCGAACACCACTGGGAAATCAAACCCCATCGGCACGCCGATTTATGTCAGTTACTGTTTGTATTCAAAGGCCAGGCGGAGCTGGAGATCGAAGGCCAGCGCACCCTGCTCAACGAAGCCGCGATCCAGATCCTGCCGCCACTGTCGGTGCATGGTTTTCGCTTCCATGAAGACGTCGAAGGTTTTGTGGTGACGCTGGCGGCGCCACTGGTGGCTCACCTTCAAGCCCAGCTCGGCAACTCGGTGAATGCATTGGCGCAGGCCGCCAGCTACCCTGCCGGCACCGAAGCCGATTACCTGAACAGCCTGTTCAGTGCCTTGCAGAATGAGTACACCGGGCATCAGCCAGCGCGTGAAATGCTCATGCATTCGCTGGTCAGCGTCATCATGGTGTGGGTCAGCCGGCAGGTGATCCAGCGCCGAGCGGAAAACCAGCGGCCCCAGCGAGCGCGGGAGTACCTCAACGGGTACATTCAACTGGTGGAAGAAAACTATCGGCAGCACATCAAGGTCGAGGACCTGGCGCACCGGCTGGGGATCTCCGTGTCCCATCTCAATGGCACGTGCCGCGAGCTGGCGGGGCAGCCGGCGCTGCAGATCATGCACGAGCGCCAGTTGCTGGAGGCCAAGCGTTTATTGACCTACACCAGCATGACTATCTACGAGATGTCCGATTGGCTGGGCTTTTCCGATCCGACCAATTTCACACGCCTGTTCCGGCGTCGTGTCGGGATCTCGCCCAAGGCGTTTCGCGATGGCTTGAAGTCCGATCAGGGCAGCGGCGACTGAGAAGGTCCGTTACCTGAGGGAGTTCAGGGTTGCGTTGTGTGGAATGCACTGGTCAATTCCACAGCTGGCGGCGACTCTGGGTTGCTGGCGGGCTTGTTCGACCCGGTAGGCTGCGGTGCCATACAACGCCAGGGTGGCGGTGCAGGTAATGAAAATGGCGAGGTATCTTCTTGTTCTGATGTTCATGGCGCTGACCTCTGAACGAATACCCTCGGGTATTACTGTCAGCATAGGTCAGGCGCAGGGACTTGCCATGCAGGCCGCCCTCGCGTGTAGCCGGGTATTCAGGGCGGTGATGTTGAAAATGTTCACCGCCGAAAGCACCTACAGGTTCGCGTCCCATTGCGGAGTTTCCGGGAATCGCGCCACCAGGAAATCCAGCATGCTGCGCAACGCCGCCGGCATGTGTTTGCGTGATGCATAGACCGCGTACATGTTCATTTGCCGGGGTTCGGCATGGGGCAGCAGGCGTACCAGTTCACCGCTGTGAATGTGCACGTAGGCCTGATAGCTGGGCAGCATTGCCACCCCGGCACCGGCCATGGCCGCGCGCAGCAAGGTGCTGGCTTCGTTGGCGCTGATGTTGCCCTGCACCGGTACCGACACCTGCTCGCCATCCTGTTCGAAATGCCAGAGGCTTTTGCCGAAGTAGGAGTGGGTCAGGCAATTGTGCAGGCGCAGGTCTTCCACCCGCAGGGGTGTCGGGTGTTCGCGCAGGTAAGCGGGGGAGGCGCAGATCACCGAGCGGCAGACGGTCAGGCGCCGGGCGATCAGGTTCGGGTCCAGGTCGTTGCTGGTGCGGATCGCCAGATCGATGCGCTCGTCCACCAGGTTCACCGTGCGGTCGAGCATCTGCAGGTCAATGCTGACGCCGGGAAAGCGCTTGACGTAGGCGGCCACGGCGTCGGCCAATTGCGCCTGGCCGAAGGAGGTGCTGACGCTGATGCGCAGCAAGCCCCGTGGTGTATCGTCCGGCTCGCTCACCGCGGCCTGCATGTCACTCGACAAGTCGAGCATCTGTCGACAACGCGGCAGGATTTCGCTGCCAGCAGCGGTCAGGCTCAGTTTGCGCGTGGTGCGATGCATCAACCGCGCACCGACCCAGTCTTCCAGTTCCGCCAGGTAGCGCGAGACCACCGGACGCGACAGGTCCAGATGATCCGCCGCGGCCGACTGGCTGCCCAGGTCGACCACTGTGACGAACACCCGCATTGCTTGAAGTCGATCCATGATTTGCCCGCTTTCAGAAACAAACTATGTCCAAGCATCGCATTTTTTGTACTGAGTCAGGCAACTAAGCTCTGTCCCATCGCCAGATACGGCCTACGGAACACGGAGCAACACCATGATCGGCTTCACTTCGCTCAAGCGTCTTTTACTCGCCACCGCTACCCTGGGCTTCGCGGCCCATGCAGCCGCCGCCACGCCCGCGCTGACCCTGGATGTCTACAACCCCGGCACCGCGGCGATTTTCCCGGTGACCTCGGTACTGGTCAGCGGTGAGCGCGAATCGATTCTGGTGGACGCACAGTTTGGTAAATCCCAGGCCGAGCAGGTGGTGGAAAAAATCCGCGCCAGCGGCAAGCAACTGACCACCATTTACATCAGCCACGGCGACCCGGATTACTACTTTGGCCTGGACACGATTACCGCGGCGTTTCCCAAGGCCAAGGTGCTGGCGTCGCAGCCAACGGTCGATCACATCAAGGCGACCGTTGCCGGCAAGGTTGCGTTCTGGGGGCCGAAAATGGGCACGGACGTACCGGCCAGAACCATCGTCCCGGGTGTGCTCAAGGGCAATAGCCTGACCCTGGAAGGCAAGCCACTGGAGATCATCGGCCTGGACGGCCAGCAACCGGATCGCAGTTTTGTCTGGATCCCTTCGATCAAGGCCGTGGTCGGCGGCGTGGTGGTGGCAGAAAACATCCATGTCTGGATGGCCGATACTCAAACCCCACAGTCCCATACGGATTGGTTGACGACCCTGAACACCATTGAGCGCCTGAAACCCGAGACTATCGTTCCCGGCCACTACCTGGGTGACAGCGCCCGGTCGCTGGCGGCCGTGCACTTCACCGCCGACTACATCAAGGCATTCGATGAAGAAACCGCCAACGCCAAGGATTCCGCCGAGCTGATCGCCGCCATGAAAAAACGTTACCCGACCCTGGGCGAAGAAAGCTCCCTGGAGCTGAGTGCGAAAGTCGCCAAGGGCGAGATGAAGTGGTAACTCGTGTTCACCGAGTAACTGAATGATCGTTCCCACGCTCGCGTGGGAATACCGCCAGTGACGCGCTGCGTCACACCTGAACTGGAGCACTGTTCATGAGCAAGATCGCAATCATTGGTGCCACCGGCCGTGCCGGCAGCCAACTGCTGGAAGAGGCCCTGCGTCGTGGTCACAGCGTCACCGCCATTGCCCGCGACACCTCGAAACTCAGCCCGCGTCCGGGTGTGGTGAGCAAGAACGTGGACGTTCTCGATGCAGCTGCCTTGCAAGCGGCAGTGGCCGGCCATGACCTGGTGATCAGTGCCGCACACTTCGCGACGATCCCCGCCAGCGCCATCATCGATCCGGTGAAGCAAGCCGGGATCAAGCGCCTGCTGGTGGTCGGTGGCGCCGGCTCGCTGCTGCTGCCAACCGGCACCCGGGTCATCGATAGCCCGGACTTTCCGGCTGAGTACAAGGCCGAGGCCAGTGCCGGCGCGGTGTTCCTCGACACCTTGCGCCAGGAGCAGGACCTGGACTGGACCTTCCTCTCACCGTCCGCGCTGTTCGTTGAAGGCGAGCGCACCGGGGTTTTCCGTATCGGCCAGGATGACTTGCTGGTGAGTGCTGAAGGCAAGAGCTGGATCACTTTCGCAGACTATGCGATTGCGATGCTCGATGAAGTGGAGAAGCCCATGCACTCGCGCCAGCGGTTTACCGTAGGCTACTGATAGCACAACCGTGGCGAGGGGCATGTTCCCTCGCCACTGCATATGAACATCCTTTTGCGGATGCTCAGCGCGCCTGCGCCTGCACCACCAGCCACTCCATCAACTCACGCAGTTGCGGCGACGGTCCCGGCTTTTGCGGGAACACCAGGTAGTACGCCAACCCTGTGCTGACCTTCAGATCAAAGGGCATGACCAGCCTTCCGGCACTCAGGTCATCGCCGATCAACGACCAGTCACCAATCGCCACGCCCGTACCCTGGGACGCCACAGACATGGCCAGGTCCAGGGTTTCAAAATGCTGGCCCTTGCCCAGGGTGCTGAGGTTGACGTCCGCCGCTTTCAGCCAGGTTTTCCAGTCCCGTTGATCACGCGTGGGGTGCAGCAGCAGGTGCTTGCCCAGATCGTGCGGGCTGTGCAGCGGCACCGGGCCGTCGAGCAGCGGCCGGGAGCAGACCGGCGTGAGTTGTTCGTCAAACAGGCGCAAGGACGCCAGTGAGCTGTCCGGCGGCGCACCGTACATGACGGCCGCGTCGAACTGCTCGCGGTGAAAATCCACGCCGTGCTGCACGGTGGTCGTCAGCTCCACCGGCACGTCCGGGCGCTCTTTCTGCCATTGCAGCAAACGTGGCAACAGCCAGCGCATGACGCAGGTCGGCGCCTTGAGCTGCAAGGTTTCGCGGTGTTTGCCGACTTGCTCCACCGCCTCATCGATCAGACCGAACACCTGCTGGATCCGTGGCAGCCACTCCAGCCCTTCGGCGGTCAGGCTCAGCCCGCGCGCCTGACGGTGAAACAGGGCGTAACCCAGGTGTTCTTCCAGGCCGGCGATCTGTCGGCTCACCGCACCCTGGGTGATGTGCAACTGCTCGGCTGCCCGGGTGAAGTTGCAGCATTGGGCCGTGATCAGAAACGTGTGCAGGGCGGGAAGGGGAGGAAGTCGTTTCATGGGACGCCAAGGCATGAGGTGAGGACATGGCGAGTATGACTTTTTATCGATTGTTGCGGCTACCCGCGGACCGTTCCAATAACGCCATGGCTGAGCCTCGCCGCGCACACCTGGTTGGCGCGCGGGGCCAGTGTCTCAACAAATAAAAAGGGCAAAGACATGGCGACGTGTGGCGAAGTATTGGTCAAGTTACTCGAAGGCTACGGGGTCGAGCAGGTGTTCGGCATTCCCGGCGTGCATACCGTTGAGTTGTATCGCGGGTTGGCCCGTTCGAGCATCAACCACGTCACCCCCCGTCACGAGCAGGGCGCCGGCTTCATGGCCGACGGCTATGCCCGCACCAGCGGCAAACCGGGGGTGTGTTTCATCATCACCGGCCCTGGCATGACCAATATCACCACCGCCATGGGCCAGGCCTATGCCGATTCGATCCCGATGCTGGTGATCTCCAGCGTGCAATCGCGCAGCCAGTTGGGCGGCGGTCGCGGCAAGCTGCACGAGCTGCCGAACCAGGGTGCGCTGGTGGCCGGTGTGGCGGCGTTCTCCCATACGCTGATGTCGGCGGCTGAATTGCCAGGCGTGCTGGCTCGCGCCTTTGCCTTGTTCCAGGCGGGCCGCCCGCGTCCGGCGCACATCGAAATTCCACTGGACGTGCTGGTGGAAGACGCTGATGCACTGCTCGATAGCCAGCCGGTAACCATCACGCGCGCCGGTGCAGCCCCAGCGGCCGTGGCGCAAATGAGCGAATGGCTGGCCAACGCCAAGCGTCCGCTGATCCTCGCCGGTGGCGGTGCGATCGATGCCGCTGCCGAACTGATGCAACTGGCCGAGCGGCTCGACGCCCCGGTAGCGCTGACCATCAACGCCAAAGGCATGCTGCCCTCGCAGCACCCGTTGCTGATCGGTTCGACCCAGACCCTGGTGGCCACCCGTGCCCTGGTGGCGGACGCCGACGTCGTGCTGGCCATCGGCACCGAACTGGCGGAAACCGACTACGACGTGACCTTTGCCGGTGGCTTCGAGATTCCGGGGGCTTTGCTGCGGGTCGATATCGATCCCGACCAGACCGTGCGCAATTATCCACCCCAGGTAGCGCTGGTGTCCGACGCCCGGAACGCGGCACAGGCGTTGCTCGATGGCGTGGCCAGGCATGTGCTGGCTGAACGCAGCAGCGACTGGGGCCAGGCTCGGGCCGCGACCTTGCGCGCCGAACTCGACACGACCTGGGATGCGCCAACCCGTGCCCAGACGCTGTTCCTGAAAACCGTGCAGGACACGCTGCCTGAGGCGGTGTTTGTCGGTGATTCGACCCAGCCGGTGTACACCGGCAACCTGACCTTCAACCCGGAACGTCCGCGTCGCTGGTTCAACTCCTCCACCGGTTACGGCACCCTGGGCTACGCCTTGCCAGCCGCCATCGGCGCCTGGCTCGGCGGTGGAGCCGAATGCAATTCTCGTCCGCCCGTGGTGTGCCTGATCGGCGATGGCGGCCTGCAATTCACCTTGCCGGAACTGGCCAGCGCGGTGGAAGCCCGTACCCCGGTGATCGTCCTGCTGTGGAACAACCAGGGCTACGAAGAGATCAAGAAGTACATGGTCAACCGCGCCATCGAGCCGGTAGGCGTCGACATCTACACCCCGGATTTCGTCACCGTGGCCAAAGGCCTGGGCTGCGCGGCACTGGCCATCAACGGCGTTGAAGAACTGCGCTCAGCCCTGCGGGCGGCGGTTGACCGTCAGGGCCCGACCCTGATCGAAATCGACCAGAGCCAGTGGATGAAGGCGGTGTCGGCATGAGCTTTCCTGTCACGTTGGACGGCCTCTATATCGACGGCCGATGGTCGGCGGGCGACGAACACCTGCGGGTCATCAACCCGGCCACCGAAGCCTTGCTGACCACGGTCAACGGCGGCGATGAACGCGCAGTCCGGCACGCGGTGAGCGCGGCCAGCGCGGCGTTTGCCGATTGGTCGAAAACCACCGGTAGCGAGCGTGGCGCGATCCTGCGTGCCATCGCCAGCGGTGTGCAGACTCGCCGTGAGCGCCTGATGTACTTGCAGTCGATCAACAACGGCAAGCCCCGGTTCGAAGCGGGGATCGACGTCGATGACGTGATCGCCACCTTCGACTATTACGCCGGCCTCGCCGAAGCACTGGATGCCGGGCAGGACCGCACGGTCGAGCTGCCGAGCGACGACTTCGCCGCCCGCGTGCGCCGTGAGCCATGCGGTGTGGTGGGGCTGATCGTGCCGTGGAACTTCCCGATGGTCACCACCGCCTGGAAACTCGCCCCGGCCTTGGCGGCGGGTTGCTGCGTGGTGCTCAAACCGTCGGAAGTCACCCCGCTGGCGGAGCTGGAACTGGCGACGATCATCGCCGAGAGCGGCTTGCCCAAGGGCGTGTTCAACCTGGTCTGCGGGACGGGCCTGGCGGTCGGTGCGCCGCTGTCGGGCGACCCACGGGTGGCGAAGATTTCCTTTACCGGCAGTAACGCGGTCGGTGTGCAGGTCATGCAGCGCGCGGCGGAAACGGTGAAGGGCGTGAGCCTGGAGCTGGGTGGTAAATCCTCGTTGCTGGTGATGGCGGATGCCGACCTCGACCTGGCGGTAGAACTGGCCAGCGGCGGTGGTTTTTTCAACGCCGGGCAGATGTGTTCCGCCACCAGCCGGGTACTGGTGGCCGATGAACTGGCGGATGAATTCCTCCTGCGCCTGAAGGCCCGCGCCGAATCGATTCGGGTGGCCGATCCATTCGACCCGGACGTGGAAATGGGCGCCCTGGTCAATCAGGCGCAGTACCAGCGGGTACTGGGCCACATTGATCGCGGCCTGAGTGCTGGCGCCCGCCTGGTCTGCGGTGGTGGTCGTCCTGCCGATCTGCCGCGCGGTTATTTTTTACAGCCCACGGTCTTCACCGACGTGCCCCTGGACAGTGCGCTGTGGTGTGAGGAGATTTTTGGCCCGGTGCTGTGTGTACGCCGTTTTGCCACTGAGCAAGAGGCCATCGGGCTGGCCAACGACAGTCAGTTCGGCCTGGTCGCCAGCGTGGTCAGCCGTGATGTCGAGAATGCCGAGCGGGTCGCCAACGCCTTGCAGGCCGGGCTGGTATGGATCAACGCGCCTCAGGTGATCTTCCCGCAGACCGCCTGGGGTGGCTACAAACAGAGCAGCATCGGCCGCGAACTGGGGCCTTGGGGCTTGCAAGCGTTTCAGGAAATCAAGCACGTGATTCGCGCCGTCTGAGAGCACGAAAACGGGCCACGCATGCCTCGTAACGAGGCATGCGCGCGGGACATGGCACCAATGATTTTTTTTCGATTGTTGCGCGTTTTGCGTGACCTCAGGATGAGCCCGAAGACCCCGCCCAAGCCCTTGTAATCTGGGGGCTTGCCGCGAGTCGAACCGTGCGGTCGCAAGGGATGCAGCCACCTTATACCTACAACAATAAAGGGAGTCCTCCATGGGCGAGCATGATCTGAACAGAAGACAATTCATCAAGACCGTAGGTGTCGCCTCGGTTGCCGCGGCGGCCATGAGCATGCCGTTCATCCGCGCCAGCGCCAGCGATACCCGTTTCCAGGGCAAGACCCTGCGCCTGCTGACCTGGTCCGATGACACCGGGCTTGCCGCGCTGCGCAACATTGCCGCGACCTTTGAAGCCAAGACCGGTGCCAAGGTCATCGCCGACCGCACCGGCAGCACCTCGGAGATGGTCGCCAAGCTCAAGGCCGGCGGGGATCGCCCGCAGTACGACATCATCACCCTGGCCGGTGTCGGTGCCGAAGGCCTGGCCGCCGCCGGCCTGCTGGAGAAGCCCGACCTCAACCGCATTCCCAACCTGCTCGACGTCCCGGAGAAATACCGCACCGGGGCCAACGGCCACGGCATTGGTTACCTGCTCTGGTGCAACAGCCTGGTCTACAGCACCCGTACCTTGAAAGAAGCCCCGGACAGCTACGCTGCGCTGTGGGATGCCGACATGGCGCCGAACATCTTCCTGCCACCGCCGAACTGGACCGAGGCGATGGACCTGATCATCATCGCGGCGAAACTGGCGGGCGGTGACGAACACAACATTGAGCCTGGCTTCAAGAAGCTCGCCGAGCTCAAGGATCGTGTGGTGACCCTGGGTGAAAACCCCAACCAGATCGCCGAACTGTTCCGCACCGGGTCCCTGGACATGGGCGGCCTGTACGCCCCGGCGTTCTTCCCGAAGCAGATCCGTGACCCGGCCTACGGCCTGGGCGCCACGTTTGGTATGAAGGAAGGGTTCTACACCGACCTGATGTTGTCGGTGATGCCCAAGAACCGTCCCGGTGACACTGACCTGGCCTACGCCTTCATCGACCACTCCCTCGACCCGCTGGTGCAGGGCAAGATGGCCGAAGACATCTTCAACGGCCCGGTCAACGCCAAGGCGATCATCTCCGCCGAAGCGCGCAAGAGCCCGTACATCTTGACGCCGGAGCAGATCGCCGAGAAGGCGATCATGCACGACAACGCCTTCCTGGCGAGTGTGCATGACCAATGGATTCGTCGTTACACGGAAATCTTCTCTTCCTGATATCTGCCGTCCAGAGATCCATTGTAGCGAGGGAGCTTGCGCCCGCTCGGCTGCGTAGCAGTCGTGAAGCGGGCGGTGCGGTGTATCAGATGAACACCGCTCAACAGGTTCCGGGGTCGCTTTGCGACCCAACGGGAGCAAGCGCCCTCGCCACGGTTTGTCGTGTGACTCCAGGTTATTTGTTTTCCATTGACGAGACCCTTGCTATGGAACACCAACCCCTGACCCACCCGGTCGGCGCTGCTGTCGTGCGCCGCCACCTCAGCGTTTCGCCAACGCTGCGCGCCTGGTTTTTCCTGACGCCCTCCATGCTGTTTCTCGGCGTGCTGATTGCCGCCAGCCTCTTGGTGCTGCGCATGAGCGTCGGCACCAAAGGTGCGGAGTGGAGCGGTTTCAGCCTGGCCAGCTACGCCCAGTTGCTGGAGCCTTACTACCTCAAGTCCTTGCTGCTGACCCTGCGCCTGGCATTGATCAGCGCGGTGATCGCGGTGCTGCTGGCGATTCCGGTGGCGTACACCATGTCGCGCCTGACTTCACCCTTGCTGCGCCGGGTGTTTCTGGCGGCGGTGCTGTTGCCGTTGCTGGTCAATCTGCTGCTGCAAAGCTATGGCTGGCTGGTGATCCTGGGCCCCGGTGGCATGCTCAACCAGGCCTTGATGGGCCTGGGCCTGATTCAGCGCCCGATCATGCTGTTGTACAACCAGAACGGCGTGTTGATGGGGCTGGTGCAAACCGCGTTTCCGTTGGCCGTCCTGCCGATTGCCAGTGCCATGCGTGGTGTTGCGCGGACCTATGAAGAGGCCGCCGCGACCCTCGGCGCCAGCCGCTTGCAGGTGTTCCGCCAGGTCGTGTTGCCCATGAGCCTGCCGGGGATCATCACCGGTGCGACCCTGGTCTTCGCCTACAACGCCAGCAGTTTTGTGGTGCCGTTGCTGCTCGGCGGGCGACGCGTGCCGATGCTGGCGGTGATGGTGCACGACCAGATTGCCCCGCTGATGAACTGGCCCGCCGCGTCCGCGGCAGGCGTGGTGTTGATCGTCACTACCCTGGCCATCATGACTTTGTCCGAATACATCACTGGCCGTCGTCGGCGCATGCTGGAGGCTTCGCAATGAGCACCTTGATCAAGAAGCGCCAGTCGCTGTTGCCCGGCGATACCGGCAGGTTTGCCGGCGTGTTGTCCGGTTTCATCCTGCTGCTGGCGGTGCTGCCAATCCTGACCATGATCGTCATGTCATTCAGTGGCGCGTCGAACCTCGACTTCCCGCCCAGCAGCTACAGCCTGCAATGGTACAAAGCCGCCTGGCACACCTTCGTTTCGCCGGACGCCAGCGATGTGCTGAGCCTGGGCACCGCCATGGGCACCAGCCTGATGGTGTCATGCCTGACCATGATCTTCGCCACGCTCATCGCGGTGCCAGCCGCCTATGCGCTAACCCGTTGCGAGTTTCGCGGCAAGGCCGTGGCGCTGCAATTGATGTCGCTGCCGCTGGTGTTTCCGATGGTGGTGCTGGGGTTGGCCTTGCTGTTGGTGTTCGACAGCCTGCCGTTCCAGATGACCACCTCGCGGCTGGTGATTGCCCACGTGATCCTGGCCCTGCCGTTCGTGGTGAAGAACTGCACGGCGGCGATGCTTTCCATTGGCAGCGAAGTCGAAGAGGCGGCGCAGATGCTCGGTGCTTCGCCGACCCGGGCCATTTTCGATGTGGTGGTACCGCTGATGAAGTCGGGGATCCTGGCGGGGATGCTGCTGGCATTCATCGTCTCGTTCAACGAGTTCACCGTGACCTACTTCCTCTACACCATCGATGTCATGACCGTGCCGATCTGGATGTACAGCCGCACCGTATCGTCGCTGGACCCCACCGTATTTTCGTTTGCCGTGCTGATCGTGCTGATCGACTTCGTCCTGATCTGGGCGTTGGAGAAGCTGGTCGGTGAAGGTGGCGTTTCCTTTTGATTTCAGTCTGGAAAGTGCCTGCGCTTGATCATGCTGGGTTAAAAGTCAGTTCGGAATGCTCATTGACTACAGTCAACTCCGCTTCCTCGCCGCCTTTTGCCTTGCCTGATCTTCGCTCGGCTACTTCCAGACAGAACCCATGATTTGAGGTGAGCAACATGACTGGTCTGATTCTGGAAAACGTCGAGAAACATTACGGCTCGGCCTGCGCGGTGAAAGACGTCAACCTGCATTTGCCCGAGGGCAAGCTGGTGTGTTTTCTCGGGCCCTCGGGCTGCGGTAAAACCACTTTGCTGCGCATGATCGCGGGTCTGGAAACCCTTAGTGGTGGCGAAATTCGCCTGGACGGCGAAGACATCGGCAATACGCCCGCGCACCTGCGCAACTTCGGCATGGTGTTTCAATCCCTGGCGCTGTTCCCGCACATGACCGTTGGCGAGAACATCGCCTATCCCTTGAAGCTGCGTGGCGTGAGCAAGAGCGACCAGCAGGCGCGGGTCACTGAGCTGCTGCAACTGATTCAGCTGCAGCAGATGGTCGACCGTCCAGTGTCGAAACTGTCCGGCGGCCAGCGTCAACGAGTGGCGATTGCCCGGGCGATTGCCGCGCATCCGAAAATCCTGTTGCTAGATGAGCCGCTGTCGGCACTGGACGCCAAGCTGCGTGAGTCGATGCAGGTGGAAATCCGTCAGTTGCAGCAACGCCTGAACATCACCACCATCCTGGTCACTCACGACCAGCGTGAAGCCATGACCATGGCCGATATCGTGGTGGTACTGGGTGAGCACCGGATCCAGCAGATCGGTACACCGATCGAGATCTACCGTCACCCGGCCAATGAGTTTGTGGCGGACTTTATCGGTTCGGGCAACATTTTCCCGGCCACCGCATTGGGTGATGGCAAGGTCGGCTTGCCAGGTGGCGATGCCCTGCAGGTGCCGATCTGCAGCAGCATTGTGGTGGGCGAGAAGGTCAAGATGCTGGTGCGTCCCGAGGATTTGCAACTGTCCCATCCACAGGCGACGGCGGGTAACCGGTTACTGGGTAAAGTGACTTTTGTGCGGGATATCGGCGCGACCATCGAAACCACGGTCGAGTGTTCCGGCGTTTCGCTGACCGCCCTGAGCACACCGTGCCAGGACATTGGCCTGAGCATCGGCAATCCAGTGTCGGTGACTATTCCGTCCGCGGCTTGCCGGGTACTGGGCGCCTGAGGTCAGAGGTGGGTTCTCTTTGCCTCCCGTGGCGAGCGAGCTTGCTCGCGCTGGACGGCACAGCCGTCCCAACAAGGCCATCGAGGTATGTCAGGTAATCCGCATTCTGCTTTGTGGCGGCGGCTGTGCCACCGAGCGGGAGCAAGCTCCCTCGCCACGGGGGTAAGTGCTGCCTGAAAGTAGTGTGCCTGCGTCATGAGCTGC
>NZ_JBYTBK010000024.1:0-84719 GCF_058789115.1 Pseudomonas sp. FW300-N1A1
AGCAAGCTCCCTCGCCACGAAATATCGAGCACCTCCCCTCTGTGACGTATCGACACCTCTCCCGTGGCGAGCGAGCTCCCTCGCCACAATTGCTCTATGCTCAGCCCTCTCTTGCGGAGGGCCTTCGATGACCGATTTCCTGACGTCCATTCAAGCCGCGCTCGGTTTGCCTGCGACGGCCATCACGTTCACCGCCGACGGTGCCCTGCCCTCGGCGTTTGCCGTCACCGACCTGGCCTGCGCCAGCATCGCGGCGGCCGGCCAGGCCGTCAGCGAACTGCTGCGGCAACAGACCGGGCGCCTGCCGCCCCTTGAAGTCGACCGCCGCCTCGCCTCGTTCTGGTTTTCCACCTCGCTGCGCCCACTGGGCTGGAGCGTGCCGCCGCTGTGGGACCCGATCGCGGGTGACTATGCGACACACGATGGCTGGATTCGCCTGCACACCAACGCCCCGCACCATCGCGCCGCCGCCGAGTCGGTCCTCGGTGCTTGTGCCGACCGCAAGACGATGGTCGCCAAGGTCGCGCAATGGGCGAAAGACGATCTGGAGCGCGCGGTGGTCGAAGCCGGTGGTTGCGCCGCGCAAATGCGTTCATGGCAAGCCTGGCAGGCTCACCCCCAAGGGATGGCGGTCAACGCAGAACCGCTGATTGATCTCTCAACCGCTGGCAGCGCACGTTCGCCAGCCTGGCAAGGCTCGGTCGCCCAACCCTTGGCGGGCGTCAAGGTACTGGACCTGACCCGCGTGCTGGCTGGGCCCATTGCCAGCCGATTCCTCGCGGGCCTGGGCGCCGATGTGCTGCGTATCGATCCACCGCACTGGAACGAACCCGGTGTAATTCCGGAAGTCACCCTCGGCAAACGCTGCGCGCGCCTGGACTTGCACGACAGCAGCGAACGCCAGGTATTCGAAAGCCTGCTCAAGGAGGCCGATGTCCTGCTGCATGGCTACCGTGCCGACGCTCTGGAGCGCCTCGGCTATGGCGCCAGCGAACGACAGAAACTCGCCCCGGGCTTGATCGACATCAGCCTCAATGCCTACGGCTGGAGCGGCCCCTGGCAGCATCGCCGGGGCTTCGACAGCCTGGTGCAGATGAGCTGCGGCATCGCTGAGGCCGGCATGCACTGGAAGCACGCTGGCACGCCCACCCCGCTGCCCGTTCAGGCACTCGACCACGCCACCGGCTACTTGATGGCCGCCAGTGCGATCATGGCCCTGACCCAGCGCCTGAAAACCGGGCAAGGGGGTACGGCACGCTTGTCATTGGCGCGAACCGCGAAACTGCTGATTGAACAAGGCCCCGGGACTAGGGCGCCATTACGGGCTGAAGAGACCCGCGACCGAGGCTCGCTGATCGAGCAAACGGCCTGGGGCCCGGCGCATCGCTTGCAGGTACCGCTGAAGATCAGCGCAACGCCGTTGCAGTGGGCGATCCCGGCCGGGGAGCTGGGCGCCCATCGGGCACAGTGGTGAGGCTCACGCCACGGACGTGCTCGCGCTGACCACCTGACACTCAGTCGGCTCGACTCAACGACGTCCACAACACCTGCGCCGCGTACGCCCGGTGCGGTCGCCAGGCTTCGGCGCGGGCCAACAAGCCGCCCGGCGTGACCGGCCCGCCTTCCAGCGCCTTCAGTGCGTTGATCAAGCCCACATCCCCTGACGGAAAGGCATCGGCTTCACGCATCTGCCGCAAGGCGATGTACTGCGCCGTCCAGTCGCCAACGCCCCACAGCGCCAGCAATGGCGCGGTGCAGGCGGGTAAATCACTTTTAGGCTCAAACAACCGGGGATCGTCGAGCAGTGCCTGCGCCACCCCCGACAAGGTCCGCCCACGGCTGCGGGGCATACCGAGGGCCGCCAGATCCGCCTCGGCCAGTACCCGGCTCGACGGAAAGACGTGGGTCAGCGGCGCGAATGACGGCAGCAGACGCTCGCCATACTGCGCAACCAGTTTGCCCGCCAGCCTGATCGCCGCGCCGACGCTGATCTGTTGCCCCAGCACCGCGCGAATCGCCAGCTCCAGGCCATCCCAGGCTCCGGGCACCCGCAGACCGGGATGCCCGGCAATCAACCGCGCCATCAGCGGGTCCGTCGACAGGTGCCGATGAATCCCGGGCAAGTCGGCGTCCAGATCGAACATCCGCCGCAGCCGCCGCACAATTTCCGGTACCGCCAAAATGTCAGGAAACCGCAGCACGACGTCTAGGGCATCACCCTGCGCCTGGGTGATCGAAAACGTGCCGTGCGCACCACCCAGACTGATGCTGCGCGAATACACGCCATCGACCACCGTCTCCAATCCGGCAATCGCCCGGGCCGATAGAAACCCCAGCATCGCCGGCCAGTCATAGGCCCCTTGATAGTCGAGCCGCAGCCTCACAACGACAGCACACCACTGTACAGTCCGTAGGAGGCCACCCCGGCGCCCGCGATGACACAGGCAAAGATGCCTTTCTCGATGTGGGTGAACAGTGGCTGGCCCTGCTCCCGCTTGGCCTTGGCGAACAGAATCACTCCCGGCGCATACAGCAGCGCCGACAACAGCAGGTACTTGACCCCGCCTGCGTACAACAACCAGACCGCGTAACTGAGCGCGATGGCACCGATGATCAGGTCCTTGGTGCGCTCGGCGGACGCGTGTTCATAGGTCTCGCCACGCCCGCTCAACAACACCGCATACGCTGCCGACCACAGGTAGGGCACCAGGATCATCGACGATGCCAGATAGATCAGGCTGGTGTAGGTACCTTCGGAAAAGAGGGTGATCAGCAGGAAGATCTGGATCATCACGTTGGTCAGCCACAAGGCATTGACCGGCACGTGGTTGGCGTTTTCCTTTCTCAGGAATGCCGGCATGGTCTTGTCCCGGGCCGTGGCGAACAGGATCTCGGCGCACAGCAACGCCCACGATAGCAACGCGCCCAACAGGGAAACCGCCAGGCCGAGGCTGATCAGCAACGCCCCCCATGGCCCGACAATGTGTTCCAGCACCGCCGCCAGCGATGGGTTCTGCAGATTGGCCAGTTCCGGCTGGGTCATGATGCCCAGCGACAACACGTTGACCAGCACCAGCAATGCCAGCACCCCGACAAATCCGATGACCGTGGCCCGGCCCACATCCGAACGCTTTTCGGCGCGGGCCGAATAGACGCTCGCGCCCTCGATGCCGATGAACACGAAGACCGTGACCAGCATCATGTTGCGCACCTGATCCATCACGCTGCCGAAGTCCGGGTTGCTGTGCCCCCAAATGTCACGGGTGAAGACATCCGCCTTGAACGCCACCGCGGCAATCACGACGAACATCACCAGCGGCACGATCTTGGCCACGGTGGTCACCTGGTTGATGAACGCCGCCTCCTTGATCCCGCGCATCACCAGAAAATGCACGGCCCACAGCAACAGCGAAGCGCAGCCGATGGCAATCGGCGTGTTGCCCTGGCCGAAGACCGGAAAGAAATAACCCAGGGTGCTGAACAGCAGCACGAAGTAGCCGACGTTCCCTAGCCAGGCACTGATCCAGTAGCCCCAGGCGGATGAGAAACCCATGTAGTCGCCAAATCCGGCCTTGGCGTAGGCATAGACCCCAGAGTCCAGTTCGGGCTTGCGGTTGGCCAGGGTCTGAAAGACAAACGCCAGGGTCAACATGCCCACGGCCGTGATGGCCCAACCGATCAGGATTGCCCCGGCGTCAGCGCGAGCCGCCATGTTCTGTGGCAAGGAGAAAATCCCCCCGCCAATCATCGAGCCGACCACCAGGGCGATCAACGCACTGAGTCGTAGCTTTTGCGCCGGTTGCGACATCGTCACCTCTCAAATCGACTGTTTGTCATGTTGGCGAACCATAACAAGGGTTCACCCGATTAATTATCCAGCGCGGCATATCGTTTATCAGACAAGGATAAAAATAGACCGCTTTTAGAACTATCTCATCTATACCGCTGGGGTATTTTCGCCAGTTTTCAGGCTTATTCCAGATAAATCCATGCTGTACTGAAAACAGCCGCCAAAAATTTGCAGATTCTTGAAAACGAACTAGCTTCAAACCCGGCAGCAATGGCAACAATTCCCGTTCAAATCCATCCGAGGCCTCTGGGAGAGGCATCTCAGCCCGTTCCTTAAGCATTCATAAGTCACTCGCTAACAATGGAATGTCGCAATGAACTGATCTACGTCAGCTGATGGAAACGCAAGCAGTTCTACTCTGTGGTCTCACTTCTCCTGCATTGGAGTCACGCAATGTCTGAATCTCCCGGAAAACTACGACTTGGTGCCTTAGTCGCGCTGGTGGTCGGCTCAATGATTGGTGGCGGGATCTTCTCTTTGCCACAAAACATGGCGGCAAGTGCCGATGTCGGTGCTGTCCTGATTGGTTGGGCGATTACCGCTGTCGGTATGTTGACCCTGGCATTTGTCTTCCAGACACTGGCCAACCGCAAGCCTGACCTGGACGGCGGCGTTTACGCCTACGCCAAGGCCGGTTTCGGTGACTACATGGGTTTCTCCTCCGCCTGGGGCTACTGGATCAGTGCCTGGCTGGGGAACGTCGGTTACTTCGTGCTGCTGTTCAGCACCTTGGGCTACTTCTTCCCGATTTTTGGTGAGGGCAATACCGTAGCCGCAGTGATCGGAGCCTCGGTGCTGTTGTGGGCCGTGCATTTCCTCGTCTTGCGGGGGATCAAGGAAGCGGCGTTCATCAACCTGGTGACCACCGTCGCCAAGGTCGTACCGCTGTTGCTGTTTGTCATGATCGCAGTGTTCGCGTTCAAGCTGGATATCTTCACTGCCGACATCTGGGGCCTGAAAAACCCTGACCTGGGCAGCGTGATGGACCAGGTGCGCAACATGATGCTGGTCACCGTCTGGGTGTTCATCGGTATCGAAGGCGCGAGCATCTTCTCCGCCCGTGCCGAAAAGCGTTCTGACGTCGGTAAAGCCACCGTGATCGGCTTCATCACCGTGCTGCTGTTCCTGGTGCTGGTGAACGTACTGTCGCTGGGCATCATGACCCAACCGGAACTGGCCAAGCTGCAGAACCCGTCGATGGCCGCCGTGCTTGAGCATGTGGTCGGTCACTGGGGTGCGGTGCTGATCAGCGTCGGCCTGATCATCTCCCTGCTTGGCGCACTGCTGTCGTGGGTCCTGCTGTGTGCGGAGATCATGTTCGCCGCCGCCAAAGACCACACCATGCCGGAGTTCCTGAGAAAGGAAAACGCCAACCACGTACCGGTCAATGCCTTGTGGCTGACCAACGCGATGGTGCAGGTGTTCCTGATCATCACCCTGTTCTCGGCCAGTACTTACCTGTCGCTGATCTACCTCGCCACCTCGATGATCCTGGTGCCTTACCTGTGGTCGGCGGCCTACGCCCTGCTGCTGGCGGTGCGCGGCGAGACTTACGAGAACGCCCTGGCCGAACGCAAGAAGGACCTGATCATCGGTGGTATCGCCCTGATCTATGCGGTCTGGCTGATCTATGCCGGTGGGTTGAAGTACCTGCTGCTGTCCGCCCTGCTCTATGCCCCTGGCGTGATCCTGTTCGCCAAGGCCAAGCACGAGTTGGGCAAACCGGTTTTCACCAACGTCGAGAAGCTGATTTTCGCCATGGTGGTCGTTGGCGCCCTGGTGGCAGCCTACGGTCTCTACGACGGCTTCCTGACCCTGTAACAACCAAGTTTGTATTGTCATCTGGAGGATCACTGTAATGAGCACGGAAAAAGTTAAGTACGGCGTACATTCCGAAGCCGGCAAACTACGCAAAGTCATGGTTTGCTCCCCGGGCCTGGCCCACCAGCGGCTGACCCCGAACAACTGTGACGAACTACTTTTCGATGACGTTATCTGGGTTAACCAGGCCAAGCGTGACCACTTCGACTTCGTGACCAAGATGCGTGAGCGCGGTGTCGAAGTGCTGGAAATGCACAACCTGCTGACCGAAACCATCCAGAACCCGGAAGCCCTGAAGTGGATTCTGGACCGCAAGATCACCCCGGACACCGTGGGTGTCGGCCTGTGCAACGAAGTGCGCAGCTGGCTCGAAGGCCTTGAGCCACGCAAGCTGGCCGAGTACCTGATTGGCGGTGTGGCCGGTGAAGACCTGCCGGACAGCGAAGGTTCCAGCGTCATCAAGATGTATCGCGACTACCTGGGCCACTCCAGCTTCCTGCTGCCGCCGCTGCCCAACACCCAGTTCACCCGCGACACCACCTGCTGGATCTACGGCGGCGTGACACTCAACCCGATGTACTGGCCGGCACGACGTCAGGAAACCCTGCTGACGACCGCCATCTACAAGTTCCACCCTGAGTTCACCGGTGCCGAATTCGAAGTCTGGTACGGCGATCCGGACAAGGATCACGGCCAGGCCACCCTCGAGGGCGGCGACGTCATGCCTATCGGCAATGGCGTAGTGCTGATCGGCATGGGCGAGCGGACCTCGCGCCAGGCCATCGCCCAACTGGCCCAGTCGCTGTTCGCCAAAGGCGCCGTGGAAAAAGTTGTGGTCGCCGGCCTGCCGAAATCCCGCGCGGCGATGCACCTGGACACCGTGTTCAGCTTCTGCGACCGCGACCTGGTCACTGTCTTCCCTGAAGTGGTCAAGGAAATCGTGCCGTTCGTGATTCGTCCTGACAGCAGCAAGCCTTATGGCATGGACGTGCGCCGGGAAAACAAATCCTTCCTCGACGTGGTTGCCGAGTCCCTCAACCTCAAGACCCTGCGCGTCGTGGAAACCGGTGGCAACAGCTTCGCCGCCGAACGCGAGCAGTGGGACGACGGTAACAACGTGGTGGCCGTTGAGCCTGGCGTGGTGATCGGTTACGACCGCAACACCTACACCAACACCCTGCTGCGCAAGGCCGGGATCGAGGTCATCACCATCAGCGCCGGCGAGCTCGGCCGCGGCCGTGGCGGCGGCCACTGCATGACCTGCCCGATCGTACGCGACCCAATCGATTATTAACCTTTAGCCAAGGCCCGCGCCTATCCGGCGAGGGCCTTGGGGATAACCGAACCCAAGGAGATCCATCATGGCTTTTAATATTCACAACCGTAATTTGCTGAGCCTGGAACACCACACCCCTCGCGAATTGCGCTATCTGCTCGACCTGTCCCGCGACCTCAAGCGCGCCAAGTACACCGGCACCGAGCAGCAACACCTCAAAGGCAACAACATCGCGTTGATCTTCGAAAAAACCTCGACCCGCACCCGCTGTGCGTTCGAAGTCGCGGCCTATGACCAGGGCGCCAACGTGACCTACATCGACCCGAACTCCTCGCAGATCGGCCACAAAGAAAGCATGAAGGACACCGCCCGCGTGCTGGGGCGCATGTACGACGCTATCGAGTACCGTGGCTTCAAGCAGGAAATCGTCGAAGAACTGGCCAAGTTTGCCGGCGTACCGGTGTTCAACGGCCTGACCGATGAGTACCACCCGACCCAAATGATCGCCGACGTCCTGACCATGCGTGAGCACGCCGACAAGCCGATCCACGACATCAGCTACGCCTACCTGGGCGATGCGCGCAACAACATGGGTAACTCGCTGCTGCTGGTCGGTGCCAAGCTGGGCATGGACGTGCGTATCTGCGCTCCCAAGGCCCTGTGGCCGGCGGACGACCTGGTCGCTCGCTGCAAGCAATACGCAGAAGAAAGCGGCGCCCGCATCACCCTGACCGAAGACCCGAAAGCCGCGGTCAAAGGCGTGGACTTCATCCACACCGACGTCTGGGTCTCGATGGGCGAACCGGTTGAAGCCTGGGCCGAACGCATCAAGCAACTGCTGCCGTACCAGGTCAACGCTGAACTGATGAAAGCCACCGGCAACCCACGCACCAAGTTCATGCACTGCCTGCCGGCCTTCCACAACAGCGACACCAAGATCGGCAAGCAGATCGCCGAGCAATACCCGCATCTGGCCAACGGTATCGAAGTCACTGACGACGTGTTCGAATCGCCGGCCTGCATCGCCTTTGAGCAAGCGGAAAACCGCATGCACACCATCAAGGCGATCCTGGTATCGACCCTGGCTGACTTGTAACGGCTGACGACTGCCCGTTCCAACTGGAACGGGCTCCTGTGGCGAGGGAGCTTGCTCCCGCTCGGCGGCGTAGCCGTCGCAAACGCTTCAACTGCAATGCATCAGAGTTTCTGCATTGCACCCGATTGCGAGCGCTACGCACTCGAGCGCGAGCAAGCTCGCTCGCCACAGGAATCCGTCGTTTCCACGGTAAACGCTTTTCCTAGAAGGACTGCAATTATGCGTATCGTCGTTGCCTTGGGCGGTAACGCCCTCCTGCGTCGTGGTGAACCCATGACGGCAGACAATCAACGCGCCAATATCCGGATCGCCACCGAACAGATCGCCAAGATCCACCCTGGCAATCAACTGGTGATCGCTCACGGTAATGGCCCGCAAGTCGGCCTGCTGTCGCTGCAAGCTGCAGCCTACACCTCCGTCTCCCCTTACCCGCTGGACGTGCTCGGTGCCGAAACCGAAGGCATGATCGGCTACATCATCGAACAGGAACTGGGCAACCTGCTGGCCTTCGAAGTTCCGTTCGCCACCCTCCTGACCCAGGTTGAAGTCGACGCCAACGACCCGGCGTTCAAGAACCCGAGCAAGCCGATCGGCCCGGTCTACACCAAGGCCGAAGCCGAAGCGCTGGCCGCCGAAAAAGGCTGGGCGATTGCCCCCGATGGCGACAAGTTCCGCCGCGTGGTGGCCAGCCCGAAACCCAAGCGCATCTTCGAGATCCGTCCGATCAAGTGGCTGCTGGACCAGGGCAGCATCGTGATCTGCGCCGGCGGTGGCGGCATTCCGACCATGTACGACGAGAACCACAAGCTCCAGGGCATCGAAGCGGTGATCGACAAGGACCTGTGCTCGGCGCTGCTGGCCGAACAGCTGGAAGGTGATTTGCTGGTGATCGCCACCGACGTCAATGCCGCGTACATTGATTTCGGCAAGCCGACCCAGAAAGCCATCGCCCAGGCACACCCGGACGAAATGGAAAAACTCGGCTTCGCGGCAGGTTCCATGGGGCCCAAGGTTCAAGCCGCCTGCGAGTTCGCCCGCAACACTGGCAAAGTCGCGGTAATCGGTTCACTCTCGGACATCGAAGCGATTGTCCAGGGCAAGGCCGGGACCCGCATCAGCACGGCCAAGCCCGGCATTACTTACCTGTAAGGAGAGACGTCTATGGCACAGTTTGAGCCAGGCCACTTGCACATCGAGCGTCACGCACTGACCCCGGATGATGTCAGCTACAACGTGCACCTGGACTACGAAGTCAGCAAGAATTCAAAGGGTGACAAGGGCATCCAGTTCACCATGCATGGCAATATCCAGGGCAAGGATATGAGCGAGATGTTCTTCCTGCCCAAGGAGGAGGCCTACAATTTCGCCAACAACGTGACAAAAATCGCCGAGAAGTACGGCATTCCAAAGACACACAGCCAGATCGGCTCGGTTCACAAACATTACGATTTGATGTTTGAAGACATACGGGTGCAGTTGAATATGAAATCGGGTGACCCGGTAAACCCCGAACATTTCGAATAACCCAGCGACCTGAGGGTGCGGTGTGACCGCTCCCTCAGGGATCCGCGTTGACCCGAAGTCCTGCACTGGATTTCACCTTCCCCCCCGCGCCAAGGCATACTTGCCCCCCTTCGCACTGCAGACCCTAAAACCGCCCCATGCGTATCCACGTCAGCTTCATCGACCGCGTCGGCATTACCCAGGAAGTCCTGGCCTTGCTCGGTGGGCGAAATCTCAACCTGGATGCGGTGGAAATGGTCCCGCCGAACGTTTACATCGATGCCCCGACCCTCAGCCCTCAAGTGCTTGAAGAGTTGCGCGATGCGCTGTTCAGCGTGCGCGGCGTGCAAGCGGTCACCGTGGTCGACATCCTTCCCGGCCAGCGTCGGCACCTGCAACTCGATGCATTGCTGGCGGCCATGACCGACCCGGTGCTGGCCCTCGACAGTGCCGGCAACATCCTGCTGGCCAATCCGGCACTGATTGCCCTGTACGGCCGTGAGCCGGCCGGGGAAAGCGTGACCGAGTTGTTTGCCGACCCAACGTTGCTCGACGCCCTGCTCGAACACGGCTTTCGCCTGGCACTGCGCGAGATCACCGTCAATGGCCAGACCTTGCTGCTGGACGCCACACCGATCACCGATGCCGGCGCCCTGCTGACCCTGTACCAACCCAACCGTATTGGCGAACAACTCTCGGCACTCCACCACGACCACGCCGAAGGGTTCGATGCCTTGCTTGGCGAGTCCCCGGTCATTCGCACCCTCAAGACTCGCGCGCAACGGGTCGCGGCCCTCGATGCCCCGCTGCTGATCCAGGGTGAAACCGGTACCGGCAAGGAGCTGGTGGCCCGCGCCTGCCACGCCATCAGCGCCCGGCACAGCGCGCCATTCCTGGCATTGAACTGCGCGGCATTGCCGGAGAACCTCGCCGAAAGCGAACTGTTCGGCTATGCACCCGGCGCCTTCACCGGCGCGCAACGGGGTGGCAAGCCGGGGCTGATGGAGCTGGCGAACCAGGGTACGGTGTTTCTCGACGAGATCGGTGAGATGTCGCCGTACCTGCAGGCCAAGTTGCTGCGCTTCCTCAACGACGGCAGCTTCCGCCGGGTGGGCGGTGATCGTGAGATCAAGGTCAATGTACGGATCCTCAGTGCGACCCACCGCGACCTGGAAAAGATGGTCTGCGAGGGCCAGTTCCGCGAAGACCTGTTCTATCGCCTCAACGTGCTCAACGTCGAAGTGCCGCCCCTGCGCGAGCGCGGCCAGGACATTCTGTTGCTGGCGCGCTACTTCATGCAGCAGGCCTGTGCACAGATCCAGCGCCCGGTCTGCCGCCTGGCGCCCGGCACCTACCCGGCCCTGCTCGGCAACCGCTGGCCGGGCAATGTGCGGCAGTTGCAGAACGTGATCTTCCGCGCGGCCGCGATCTGCGAAAGCAGCCTGGTGGACATCGGCGACCTGGATATCGCCGGCACTTCCGTGGCACGGCAAGGCGACAGCGAGGTCGACAGTCTGGAGCAGGCCATGGAGTCGTTCGAAAAGACCCTGCTGGAAAAGCTCTACGTCAATTACCCCTCGACCCGCCAACTGGCCAGCCGCCTGCAAACCTCCCACACCGCCATCGCTCATCGGCTACGCAAGTACGGGATTCCCGGCAAGGCCTGAGCCCCGATAACGGCCCCGTGGCGAGGGAGCTTGCTCCCTCCCCACAATTGGCCGCAAGGCAGCGGTTCTTCGCGCCAAAAGCGACCTCTACCTGTACTGAAAGCGCTACAGCGGAACGATATCGCTACACACCTCCTCCGACGTGACTACGCAAGGCTTTGATCCCCATAGGCTTTTTTCCACGCCTTGATCTGTAGCGATTTCGCTACAGACGCACTCGTCCATTATCCAAAAATATCTCGTAACTTATTGATTTTAAACAATTTAAAAACATTGGCCGCGATTTTGCTTTGTAACCATTCATAAAACAGGGCTTTGCCCGAACAATCCATCGCGTCCACCAGACAAGTCTGGCCCCCTGAGGAGTTTCCATGAGCGAGTTGCGTTTTACTGAAGATCACGAATGGCTGCGTACCGAAGCTGACGGCAGCGTTACAGTCGGCATCACCGCGTTCGCGCAGAACGCCCTGGGGGACGTTGTTTACGTACAGCTGCCAGAGCTGCAGTCCTACGAGCAAGGCGCCGAAGCCTCCACCGTTGAATCGGTCAAGGCCGCCAGCGGCGTGTACATGCCGTTGACCGGTGAAGTCGTCGAAACCAACTCGGCACTCGAAGGCAACCCTGAGCTGGTCAACGAAGACCCGCTGGGCCAAGGCTGGTTCTTCCGCTTCATTCCGGCGGACGCCGGCGCTGTCGGCCAACTGCTGGACCAGGACGCCTACGACCGCCTGATCAAAGCCCAAGCCGAAGCCTGAGGAGACCGCACATGACTCAAGTCAACCTGAGCACTGCCAACGAATTCATCGCGCGCCACATCGGCCCGCGTTCGGGCGACGAGCAAGCCATGCTCAACAGCCTGGGGTTTGATTCCCTGGAAGCCCTGAGCGCCAGCGTCATCCCCGACAGCATCAAGGGCACCAGCGTGCTGGGCCTGGGCGACGGCCAGAGCGAAGCCGAGGCCCTGGCGTCGATCAAGGCCATCGCTGGCAAGAACCAGCTGTTCAAGACCTACATCGGCCAGGGCTACTACAACTGCCATACGCCGTCGCCGATCCTGCGCAACCTGCTGGAAAACCCGGCCTGGTACACCGCCTACACCCCGTATCAGCCAGAAATCTCCCAAGGCCGCCTGGAAGCGCTGCTGAACTTCCAGACCCTGATCAGCGACCTGTCCGGCCTGCCGATCGCCAACGCCTCGCTGCTGGACGAAGCCACCGCCGCTGCCGAAGCCATGACCTTCTGCAAACGCCTGAGCAAGAACAAGAGCAGCCATGCGTTCTTCGCTTCCAGCCACTGCCACCCACAAACCCTCGACGTGCTGCGCACCCGTGCCGAGCCATTGGGCATCGACGTGGTGGTGGGCGATGAGCGTGAACTGACCGACGTCAGCCCGTTCTTTGGTGCGCTGCTGCAATACCCGGCCAGCAACGGTGACCTGTTCGACTACCGCGAACTGACCGAGCGCTTCCACGCCGCCAATGCCCTGGTCGCTGTCGCGGCCGACCTGCTGGCCCTGACCGTGCTGACCCCGCCGGGCGAGTTCGGCGCCGACGTGGCCATCGGCAGCGCCCAACGCTTCGGCGTGCCCCTGGGCTTCGGTGGCCCGCACGCGGCCTACTTCGCCACCAAGGACGCGTTCAAGCGCGACATGCCGGGCCGTCTGGTCGGTGTGTCGGTAGACCGTTTCGGCAAGCCGGCCCTGCGCCTGGCCATGCAGACCCGCGAACAACATATCCGTCGCGAGAAAGCCACCAGCAACATCTGCACCGCCCAGGTGCTGTTGGCCAACATCGCCAGCATGTACGCGGTGTACCACGGCCCTAAAGGCCTGGTACAGATCGCCACGCGCATTCATCACCTGACCGCGATCCTGGCCAAAGGCCTGGGCGCGCTGGGCCTGAACGTCGAGCAAGACAGCTTCTTCGACACCCTGACCCTGGCCACGGGTGCACAAACCGCCGCCCTGCACGACAAGGCTCGCGCCCAGCGCATCAACCTGCGCGTGGTCGATGACCAGCGCCTGGGTCTGTCCCTGGACGAAACCACGACCCAGGCCGACATCGAAACCCTGTGGAGCCTGCTGGCCGACGGCAAGTCGCTGCCGGACTTCGCCGCACTGGCCGCCACGATCCACAGTCGCATCCCGGCGTCGCTGGTTCGTCAATCGGCGATCCTCAGCCATCCAGTGTTCAACCGTTATCACTCGGAAACCGAGTTGATGCGCTACCTGCGCAAACTGGCGGACAAGGACCTGGCCCTGGATCGCACCATGATCCCGCTGGGCTCGTGCACCATGAAACTCAACGCTGCCAGCGAAATGATCCCGGTGACCTGGGCCGAATTCGGCGCCCTGCACCCGTTCGCCCCGGCCGAGCAAAGCGCCGGTTACCAGCAACTGACCGACGAACTGGAAGCGATGCTTTGCGCCGCCACCGGCTACGACGCGATCTCGCTGCAACCGAACGCGGGTTCCCAGGGTGAATACGCCGGCCTGCTGGCGATTCGTGCCTATCACCAGAGCCGTGGCGAAGACCGTCGCGATATCTGCCTGATCCCCTCCTCGGCCCACGGTACCAACCCGGCCACCGCTAACATGGCCGGCATGCGCGTGGTGGTCACCGCTTGTGATGCCCGTGGCAACGTCGACATCGAAGACTTGCGTGCCAAGGCCATCGAGCACCGCGAACACCTCGCCGCGCTGATGATCACCTACCCGTCCACCCACGGTGTGTTCGAGGAAGGCATCCGCGAAATCTGCGGCATCATTCATGACAACGGCGGCCAGGTGTACATCGACGGCGCCAACATGAACGCCATGGTCGGCCTGTGTGCCCCGGGCAAGTTCGGCGGCGACGTCTCCCACCTGAACCTGCACAAGACCTTCTGCATCCCTCACGGCGGTGGCGGCCCGGGCGTCGGCCCGATTGGCGTGAAATCCCACCTGACCCCGTTCCTGCCGGGTCACGCGGCCATGGAACGCAAGGAAGGCGCGGTCTGCGCAGCACCGTTCGGCAGCGCGAGCATTCTGCCGATCACCTGGATGTACATTCGTATGATGGGTGGCGCCGGTCTCAAGCGTGCTTCGCAGCTGGCAATCCTCAACGCCAACTACATCTCGCGTCGCCTCGAAGAGCACTACCCGGTGCTGTACACCGGCAGCAACGGCCTGGTGGCCCACGAATGCATCCTTGACCTGCGCCCGCTCAAGGACAGCAGCGGCATCAGCGTCGATGACGTGGCCAAGCGCCTGATCGACTTCGGTTTCCACGCCCCGACCATGTCGTTCCCGGTGGCGGGCACGTTGATGATCGAGCCGACCGAAAGCGAATCCAAGGAAGAACTGGACCGTTTCTGCGAGGCCATGATCCGCATCCGCGAAGAAATCCGCGCGGTGGAAAACGGCACCCTGGACAAGGACGACAACCCGCTGAAGAACGCCCCGCACACCGCGGCGGAAATCGTTGGCGAGTGGTCGCACCCTTACAGCCGTGAACAGGCGGTGTACCCGGTGGAGTCCTTGATCGAAGGCAAGTACTGGCCACCGGTCGGTCGCGTCGACAACGTGTTTGGTGACCGCAACCTGATCTGCGCCTGCCCGTCGATCGAAAGCTACGCTTAAACGAATGAGGGGGCGGGCTTGACCGCCCCCATTTTCAAGAACACCGCATTCCCCTCGTGGGAGCGGGCTTGCTCGCGAAGGCGGTGTGTCAGCCGCCACTTGTGCTGCCTGTTACGCCGACTTCGCGAGCAAGCCCGCTCCCACAGGGATCTGTGCCAAGCCTCAGATTCCGCCTATTCCTATAACAAGAAACCGGAGAACAACCATGTCGTTAAGCGTGTTCGACCTGTTCAAGATTGGCATCGGCCCCTCCAGTTCCCACACGGTTGGCCCGATGCGCGCCGCGGCACGCTTTGTCGAAGGCCTGCGTCGGGAAAACCTGCTCAAAGACACCACCTGCGTCAAAGTCGAGCTCTACGGCTCGCTCGGCGCCACCGGCAAAGGCCACGGCAGCGACAAGGCGGTATTGCTGGGCCTGGAAGGTGAACACCCGGACACCGTGAACACCGAGAACATAGCCGCCCGCCTGCACGACATCCGCAGCAATGGGCGCCTGAACCTGCTCGGTGAGCACCCTATCGAATTCAATGAAAAACTCCACCTGGCGATGATCCGCAAGCCGTTGGCCTATCACCCCAATGGCATGATCTTTCGCGCCTTTGATGCCGCCGGCCTGCAAATCCGCAGCCGCGAGTACTACTCGGTGGGCGGTGGCTTTGTCGTCGACGAAGACGCCGCCGGTGCCGACCGCATCGTCGAAGACGCCACGCCCCTGACCTTCCCGTTCAAAAGCGCCAAGGACCTGCTGGGTCATTGCAGCACCTACGGTTTGTCCATCAGCCAGGTGATGCTGACCAACGAAAGCGCCTGGCGCCCGGAAGCCGAAACCCGCGCCGGCCTGCTGAACATCTGGCAGGTGATGCAGGACTGCGTCGATGCCGGCTGTCGCAACGAAGGTATTTTGCCCGGTGGCCTGAAGGTCAAGCGACGCGCGGCGGCGTTGCACCGACAACTGTGCAAGAACCCGGAGTCCTCGCTGCGCGACCCACTGTCCGTGCTGGACTGGGTGAACCTGTACGCCCTGGCCGTCAACGAAGAAAACGCCAACGGCGGGCGCGTAGTGACCGCGCCCACTAACGGTGCAGCGGGGATCATCCCGGCCGTCTTGCATTACTACATGCGCTTTATCCCCGGCGCCAATGAAGACGGTGTAGTGCGCTTCCTGCTCACCGCAGCCGCCATCGGCATCCTGTACAAGGAAAACGCCTCGATCTCCGGCGCCGAAGTCGGCTGCCAGGGTGAAGTCGGCGTGGCCTGCTCCATGGCCGCCGGCGCCCTGTGCGAAGTGCTGGGCGGCAGTGTCCAGCAAGTGGAGAACGCCGCCGAAATCGGCATGGAACACAACCTCGGCCTGACCTGCGACCCGATTGGCGGCCTGGTGCAAGTGCCCTGCATCGAGCGCAACGCCATGGGTTCGGTCAAAGCCATCAACGCAGTACGCATGGCCCTGCGTGGCGACGGTCAGCACTTCGTCTCCCTCGACAAGGTCATCCGCACCATGCGCCAGACCGGCGCCGATATGAAAAGCAAATACAAGGAAACCGCCCGTGGCGGTTTGGCGGTCAACATTATCGAGTGCTGAGGCATACCCGTCTGCCCCAGTACATTTTCCAGGAGTTGTCTATGTCCACCGAAAACCTGTCGAAAACCCCGTTGCACGCACTGCACCTCGAACTCGGCGCCCGCATGGTGCCCTTCGCCGGCTACGACATGCCGGTGCAGTACCCACTCGGCGTGATGAAGGAGCACCAGCACACCCGTGAGCAGGCCGGCCTGTTCGATGTCTCGCACATGGGCCAGATCCGCCTGACCGGTGCCCAGGCCACCAAGGCCCTGGAAACCCTGGTACCGGTGGACATCATCGACCTGCCCGTGGGCATGCAGCGCTATGCCATGTTCACCAACGAAACCGGCGGCATCCTCGACGACCTGATGGTCGCCAACCTCGGTAACGACGAACTGTTCCTGGTGGTCAACGCCGCCTGCAAGGACCAGGACCTGGCGCACCTGCGCAACTACCTCGGCGGGCAGTGCAGCATCGAGCCGCTGTTCGAAGAGCGCGCCCTGCTCGCCCTGCAAGGTCCGGCCGCGGTCACCGTGCTCGCCCGCCTGGCCCCTGAAGTGGCGAAAATGACCTTCATGCAGTTCGCACGCGTGACCTTGCTGGGTGTCGAGTGCTTTGTCAGCCGTTCGGGCTACACCGGCGAAGACGGTTTTGAAATCTCCGTACCGGCCGCCAATGCCGAAGCCCTGGCCCGCGCCCTGCTGGCCGAACCGGAGGTCGCCGCCATTGGCCTGGGTGCCCGCGACTCGTTGCGCCTGGAAGCCGGCCTGTGCCTCTACGGCCATGACATGAACACCGAGACCACCCCGATCGAAGCGAGCCTGCTGTGGGCCATCTCCAAGCCTCGGCGTGCCGATGGTGCCCGTGCCGGCGGCTTCCCGGGGGCTGAAAACGTATTTGCCCAGCAACAGAACGGCGTCAGCCGCAAACGCGTCGGCCTGCTGCCTCAGGAGCGTACACCGGTGCGCGAAGGCGCGGAGATTGTCAACGAAGCGGGCGAGATCATCGGCAGCGTCTGCAGTGGCGGCTTCGGACCTACCTTGGGCGGTCCCTTGGCGATGGGTTACCTGGACAGTGCGTATATCGCACTCGATACCCAAGTCTGGGCGATCGTGCGTGGGAAAAAGGTGCCTTTGCTTGTAAGCAAAATGCCATTTGTTCCGCAACGCTACTACCGCGGTTGATTGACTGTTCCTATAAGTAACGCGGTTGCGTAACAACGCACTAATCTGTCACGCAACCGCCATAAAACAGTGCAAACGTTTGACTCTAAGCTTCGATAATGAACTTGCGTTATAACGTTCGAAAACATGTGAACAATGCTATCGATCAAACCGCAGCGAAACCCGACGAAAGCGCCACAAGCCCAGCGGAACAAGGCTTACAGGGGGCTTGTTTTTTCTCTCGCAGTTGGCGTAGAGTTTGTTCACTGTGTTTGCATGGGTCGCCTGGAATCGTGACCTGGGCAGTAGCCAACAAGTTTGCTACACCCGTTCTACGTCTTTCTACTTTCCTGCAACCAGCCCCAGTACTCTTTCATGAGAAAGAGGCTGTCATCAATTTTTGCGTCATAGGAAATAAGAAATGTCCCAACGTCAGAGCGGCACCGTCAAGTGGTTTAACGACGAAAAAGGTTTTGGTTTTATCACTCCAGAAAGCGGCCCGGATCTGTTCGTACATTTCCGTGCCATCCAGGGCAACGGTTTCAAGAGCCTGAAAGAAGGCCAGAAAGTGACCTTCATCGCGGTGCAAGGCCAAAAAGGCATGCAAGCTGACGAAGTTCAAGCAGAAGGCTGATCTTCTGTTACTAAAAAGCCTCTGATGCTGACATCAGGGGCTTTTTTGTGCGCGTAATTCCGTAAAATGGCTTCTTTTTATCAGCCGAGAGCCATTCCATGTCGAAACACCTGCTCAGTCCCCAGGGTGAGTTCCCCATCGCCGGCCTGGGTCGTCGCCTGGCAGCGATGTTCTACGACTTCCTGCTGTGCACCGCCCTGCTGATCGTCACAGGCGGCGTCTACAAGATGATCCAGATGGCAATCATCGGCGAAGAGCGGATGCGCGCCCTGACCGATGCCGGCGCACTGGACGGCGATCCCCTGCTCTCCACCATCTTGCTGTTCGTGTTGTTTGGTTTCTTCGCCAAGTTCTGGACCTATTCCGGCCAGACCCTGGGCATGCAGGTCTGGTGCATCCGCGTGCAGAACGCCGACGGCTCGGCCATCAGCCTGTGGCAGGCGCTGCTGCGCTTTGTGGTCTCGATCGCGTCGCTGCTGTGCGTCGGCCTGGGGTTCTTCTGGATGCTCTTCGACAAACAGAAACGCAGCTGGCACGACATGTACTCCAACAGCCAGCTGGTGCGGATTCCGAAGAAGAAAAAGTGACCCGCCAGATACCAAAACGCCCCGAACCATCGAGCACCGCTGCGGTTAAGAAAAGTTTGAAGCGAGTGAAGGACCCGTGGCGAGCGAGCTTGCTCGCGGTGGGGCGCGAAGCGCCCCCAACAAAGCGACTGCGGGCATTCAGAATGAACTCGGCGAGAGTTCTTGGGGCTGCTGCGCAACCCAGCGGGAGCAAGCTCCCTCGCCACGAAGAGGATGTATTGAGCACCCTCCCCTTAACTGACCAGCATGACGAACCATCGGGGCGTTTTGCCAGGCAGTCAAAGTAGACGATCAGGCGTTACCCGCCAGCTTCATCCGCGCAGCCGCGGTGAAGTCGAGCATGCGTTTGAGCGGGCGGATCGCCTGGGGGATCAGTGCCGGCTCGACGAAGATCTCGCCAGAACCCTCTCGCAGGCACTGCAGCGTGCGCTCAAGGGTATTCATCGCCATCCACGGGCAATGCGCGCAACTGCGGCATGCCGCGCCGTTGCCGGCCGTAGGCGCTTCGATAAACACCTTGTCCGGGCACAGCTGCTGCATCTTGTAGAAAATGCCGCGGTCGGTAGCCACGATCAGGGTCTTGTTCGGCAGACTTTGGGCCGCCGCGATCAACTGACTGGTGGAGCCCACCGCGTCGGCCAACTCGATCACCGCCGTTGGCGACTCCGGGTGCACCAGGATGGCCGCATCCGGGTACAACGCCTTCATGTCTTCCAGCTGTTTGGCCTTGAACTCTTCATGGACGATGCACGCCCCGTCCCAGAGCAGCATGTCGGCGCCCGTTTTGCGCTGGATGTAAGTGCCCAGGTGCTTGTCCGGGCCCCAGATGATCGTCTCGCCGTTGTCCATCAGGCTTTCGACGATTTCCAGCGCGCAACTGGAGGTCACGACCCAGTCCGCTCGCGCTTTCACCGCTGCCGAGGTGTTGGCATACACCACCACCGTCCGCTCCGGATGCTGATCACAGAACGCCGAGAACTCGTCTACCGGGCACCCCAGGTCCAGCGAACAGGTCGCCTCCAGGGTCGGCATCAGCACGCGCTTTTCCGGGTTGAGGATTTTCGCCGTCTCGCCCATGAATTTCACGCCCGCCACCACTACGGTCTTGGCCGGATGCGCATTGCCGAAGCGGGCCATTTCCAGGGAGTCGGAAACGCAGCCACCGGTTTCTTCGGCCAGGGCCTGAATGATCGGGTCGCAATAGAAGTGGGCAACCAGCACCGCGTCCTGAGCCTTGAGCTCGGCGGCGATGGCACTGCGGTAATGGGCCTGCTCTTCGGCGGTCAGCGGCTTGGGCTGCTTGGCATCGAGGTGAGCTTGTACAAGAAGGCGTTCGGAAATTTGCGTCATGATCGCAAGACCTGCGGGCGCTTTCGCGCGAGAGTCAAGTATACACCCGGCTCCGGACCTTTCGGGGCACCGCCGGGAGAGTGAGTAGTCATCAGGCACGGACAACATTGAAGCCGGGCAAGGCTACAGAATATCCCGCGGATGCAAAAGATCATTCTGACCTGCGTGATGAATAGAAGCACCCCGATACAAATCCTAGGGCCTTGATCTTTCGGAAAAAACATCCGCAGCTGCATTTATCGCGCAGGACTTGAATGGTTTTACCACTAGCCTGCGCAACTGCGGCCGGCAGTGCGACGCCACTGCCACATACCCCCCCTCCAGGGAAACAGGGCGGACAACAAAAGGACTGAACAACAGCATGTCGATCCAACGCTTGATTAAAACCATAAACAGCCATTCAACATCGCTACTGACGGCATGGCTGATGTCTTCAGCGCTGGTATTTTCTGGCGCTGATCTGCATGCAGCCTCGACAACCGAGCGCTGCGAAACACCACCACTGTGCACCCAGTCGATCCAGGCAGGCAGCAGCACCTGGTCCTATTACGAAGGCGAGCGACATGGCGCGACCGTAATACTTGTCCACGGTTTTGCATCACGCAAGGAGGTCTGGTTCGAATTCGGACAGGCGCTAAGTTCACGCTTCCACGTCATCATCCCCGACCTCCCCGGCTGGGGAGCGTCCAGCTACATTGAACATGCGAACTACGATATCGATACCCAAGTGGCCCGGCTCCATGAGTTTGTTCGTGCACTCGACGCGGACAACATCATTCTCGTCGGGCATTCAATGGGCGGAGCCATTGCCGGCGTATACGCAGCCAATCAACCACAGCGGGTAAGCCGACTGGTGCTGGTTGGGGCGCTGGGGCTGAGTTTCGCTGAGAATGACTTCATGCGGATGCTGAATGCCGGAGGCAATCCGTTTATCTACGATAATCGCGCAGGCGTCGAACGCACTGCCCGTCTCGTGTATTTGAACCCACCACGCATGTCGGATCAGCAAGTACAAAAAGCGATTCTTGCCAACCGTGCGCAGCGAGCGTTTATCGACGCCACACTGGCACAGATCCGCCCGTCCTCCCAATGGCTCGCGCTCAACCACCGACTGAAAGAATTGAGCATGCCAGTACTCGGCATCTGGTGCCGCGAGGATAAGGTGATCGATGTTTCGGCGCTGGACACGTTGCAAAATGGCCTTCCTGCCCGCCAAACGAACAGCACGGTCACTCTTGAAGGCTGCAACCACCTGCCGATGATTGAACGCCCGGCCGAGCTTCTCAAGGCGCTGAGCACTTTCATTGCAACAAGCGACTAGCCCATGCAGCGCAGGCCCGCACGTGAAGAAAACCGGCCTGCCAGAGCCAATCACGTCGTCGGAAGCTCACCAGTGGCGTGAGCACTGTTTCGAAGGCAAAAAAAAACCCGGAAATCCTCACTTGCGTGGGCCTTCCGGGTTTTTAGAACAGCTTGAAAACCAATTGAACAGCCTGCTCCTGCAAGTGTCTGGCGGATGGTTGTGCCTGGACAATATGATGCCGGTCTTCAAGGATCACTTTGACCCTTGTACTGATCTAATCTCGCCCTGACAGCCGACGTACGAATAATCGAACAATCGGTGTGCGAAATATTTAGGACAACAATAAAATCAGCGTTCTGAACTGCACCCTTCCTATCGCTGTGGTGTTTCGTAACGCCGCGTCCCTAGTCAATCCGGCACATCGCCTGAAGTACCAACCGCCCACTGTTATCCTTGCCAGTATCCGTCAGCTAGCCGTTGAACTTTTTCCAGCGCGGAGTAAGCGTTTCGAAGATTTAACCCAAAGACCATCCTGTCCGACTACCAGGGAGAGTTTATCGACGAACCCATGACACGACAGAGTTCCTCTACTCAATGTCTCTATCTGCCATTTCCTAGGAACCCCCCTACAAAATAAATATCAACTTCCCACAAAAACAGTGATGACACATTAATTAGGAGCGGATAACCTCTGTTTGCACAAAAAAATTTAACCACACTCGCGTGCACCATTGTTATCGGACAAGGATGTGACATACATGTCTTCCCTAACGACTTCGCCAGCCACTCTCTACGAAACCGTCGGTGATGGCGTAGAGTCCAGTAATGCCTCATGGAGTTTCGGAGGCACGACCCCTGAGCACTTTGACTCCCATGTATCGAAATCCGTACCCAAATACAAGGAAGGACACGATATCGTGCTGTCGCTCAGCGACTTTTTTGTAAAGAACGATAGCACCTGCTACGAACTTGGCAGTTCCACCGGCACCCTGACTCGGCAACTTGCACAGCGCCATTGCGCCTCGGTGAAGTGGGTGGGAATTGATGTGGAAGAAGCCATGACCCGCAAGGCGAATGAGCTTTTGAGCGCATCACCGCAGCACAATATCAGCTTTACTACTGATGACATCCTGACCTTCCCCTATGAAAAAAGCGATCTGATAGTTGCTTACTACACTATCCAATTCGTGCACCCGCGTATTCGCCAAACCTTGTTCGATCGTATCTACGAGTCCTTGAACTGGGGTGGTACTTTTATCATGTTTGAAAAAGTGCGCGCCCCAGACGCACGTTTTCAAGACATCCTCAGTAGCCTGTATGTAGATTATAAGCGGGACCAAGGTTATAACGCCGATGAAATCCTGGCGAAAACCAGAAGCTTGAAAGGCGTACTTGAGCCTTTTTCCACGACCGGCAATATTGACATGTTATCTCGCGCAGGCTTCAAAGATACAACCAGTATTTTCAAGTACATTTGCTTTGAAGGCTTCTTCTGCATCAAGTAACCAGGATGTGATCGTGAGCACAACTATAGAGCAACAGTACTTGCAACTTTTGCAGATGCCAGACACGTTTCGCGCGCGAAAAATGAGTTGTGAGTTGTGCAATTCAAAAGCACATTGGGTTTTGCTGGAAAATATCCGGGGCCCCGGTGACCAAGCGGTGGCATTACCGGTGTTAGGCTGCCAGGATTGTGGACATATTTTCCAAAAATACCGCTTCGAGGAAGCTTTCTACAGCGCGTACTACGACAAATTCTACCGTTTAAGCTTGTTCGGCAATACGGAACCGGAGCGTGCCTTCTTTCTCGACCAGGTACGCCGCGGCGAATACCTGTATCGGTACTTGCAAGATGTGCTTCCCGCCCAAGGAAAAATGCTAGACGTCGGTTGTTCCGCCGGTGGCGTGATGATTCCTTTCGCTAAACGGGGCTGGACAGTAAGAGGCAATGACCCCGACCGGGCCTATGTGAAATACGGCAAAAACATCGGCCTGGACATCGACCCGGTGGGTGCCGAACGTATGAGCGCAAGTGGTGATTTCAACCTGATCATCATCAATGGTTCGCTGGAACATGTTCATGATGTCAACCAAGTCATGCAACTTTGTCGGCAGGCCAGTGCCGAGGACGGGTTGTTGTTGATTGAAGGTCGCGCGCTGGGTTATGGCATCGAACAAGGGTTTCTAACCCATAACCATCGCCGTTACTTGAGTGCCAGCAGCATCGAGTACCTGATGTGCCGGCATGGTTGGGTACCGATCCAGACCACCCATGAGCCCGTATGCGGGCCGACCCGGCCGGGAGCTGTATTCGTGCTAGGGCGCGTCTGTGCCCAGCCTGTCACCGAACACCTCGAAAGCATTAAGGCCCAGGGTCGCAAGGCACTTCAGAATTCGTACATGCCCAGCCTGCACGCGTTGCGAGCCCGCGCATGAGTGCCTCTGCATGTGCCCTCGAAAAGTCGAGAGCCAAAATCCATTCCTGCTTCAGGGATGATCTGGTCGTGACCCCGTCGCCAGCCGACTCGGTCACGTGGCGCTACAACCTCTACGACCCCCGTAATGATATTGGCTTTGAACTGGGCAGGGCCGAGTACTCACTTGCTTTGCTCTTCGATGGCCAGCGAAGCCTGCACGATATTGCCGAGGCCGCCCTTGCGCAGCATCGAATCAAGGTCAGCCCTGAGAAGCTTGCGCAGTTCGAGCGCAAGTTGCTCAACCTGAAACTGCTGAGCAGCGAGCAAACCGCGCATAAAAAGGACCTGCGCGACCCCGCCACGGGCATCACCTACGGCCCGCTGAAAGAGCATCTGCTGATTAACCTGGTGAAAACCAACCCGCAGCCACTGCTCGATCACATTTACCGATTGGCGCCCTGGTGCTGCCGCGCGGCATTCATTTTGCCGCTGCTGGCACTGGCCCTAGCGAGCTTCGTGTACCTGGGCGTGCACTTCGGCACGTTCATGACCGATGCTGGCGACACATACATACAAAGTTACCGCTGGTTGCTCTGGCACTTCCCGGTCATCTTGACTTCCATCGCCCTTCATGAACTGGGGCACGCGATGGCCTGTCGTCACTATGGGGTCAAGGTCAACGATTTCGGAATCGGCATTTACTTGTTGCTGGCTACCGGCTGGGTACGTCCGGTGCAGGCGCAGTGGTCGCGGCTGCCGCTGAACCAACGAGTGATCACCATTCTGGCAGGCCCCTTGGTCAGCCTTCTGTATGCAGGTCTGGGCATTGTCCTGTGGGCAATGTTCCGTGATTCCCAAGGGGGTTTGCCTGCTCTTTTTGTGGTGATGATCGTGGCTTCGTTAGTTTCCCTCGTACCGACGCTGCTGCCCATTTTTAATGGTGACACGTACCTGGCGATTACCGAAGCTCTCGGACAACCGCGCCTGCGCCAGCGTGCATTCAACTATGTAAAGCGGCATTGGCGCACCGCACCGCTGGAAGCGGTTTCCCCAGCATTGCGCAGGCTCTACTGGAGCACATTCCTGTTGACCTGCCTGGGCTGGGTAATCGCCTGGTGTTTCACCGCAGCCACCCTGATTCGCCTTTTCAACCACCCGTAAGGACAGTGTCATGACTCAATCTACAATGGCCCCAGCTATCGCCAACACGGATGAACTCACCACCGAATCCGCTAGTAGCGTCGCGCCGCAAGCCCTCAACGATACGCCGTTCGAGGAATTCGACCTCGACGATATCGAAATCATCGAAAGCAAAGTTTTCGCCTGATCGTCCCGCGCTTCCTCGGCTTTACGCCGAGGGAGCCGCCTTCTTCCTCTGACTGGGCAACCACATGGCTCACTTCGTTAAGCCCGAACCGATTGGTGTGGGTATCCAGTACAACCCCGAGATCCTCGACTGGTTTCCATTTGAGGACATCGAAGTCGATGTGCTGGAAATACTGCTCGACAACATCATGGCCCCCATGGATGGCCCGCAGATTATCAGGCCCGCGGCCCAGGTGATGATCAACCGGCTGGCTGAGAAATTCACGCTGCTGGCGCATTCCAATTACGGTTGCGACTTTGGTTTCAGCCCTCTTGAAAAAACCGCCGCCGTGCAACGCCACGTACCCCTAGCCAAGATGCTGAACAGCCCATGGGTCGCCAACCATTGTTTTTATGGCGACAACTCCTGGCTGGATATCTGGAGCAGCCCGCTGCAGTTTTCCAATGCCGAGGTGCTGCGCTGCGCCGAACGCGCGAAGACGTTACAGGCGCATTACGGGACGCCGCTGGCCCATGAAAACGCCGCCTATTATCTGCAATGTCCGGGCGCGGAAATGCGTGAAGCCGAGTTCCTGGCCCGACTCGTGCAGCAGTCCGGCACCTTTTTGCATCTGGACTTGCACAACATCTACACCAATCACCTGAACCTGAAAAACTTCGACTTGCGCGACTACCTCGACACCTTGCCATTGGACAAGGTGATCTCGGTGCATCTGGCCGGCGGCAGTTGGCACGAAGGGCTTTACCACGACTGGCATGACTCGTGTGTACCCGAACCTGTTTGGGATCTGTACCAGGAACTCATGTCACGTACCCAACCCTCGGCGATCATCCTGGAATACCAGGGGCAGGCTCACCACGCACTGACACGAGTGATGGACGCCAATGACGAACACATGATCGTCACCGATGTGCGGCGCGCACAGAAAATCTGGAACCACTACACAAAACCGATACAGGAGCTGATGCATGGATGCTGAGCTAGTCTGGAAGCTATGGCGACGCCTGCTACGCGATGAAACACTGCAGAAGCAGTTGTATGAGGCTCAGGGCGCGACTCAATGGCTGCAACACTTTCCCAATGACGAGCGGGCGATTCTGCACGCCTACGCCAGTCAGTTTGAGAGGGTGAAATGGTTCGTCGAAAACTATCAGTTCCGCTTGGCCAATTCCTTTATCAATGCGCTGGAAACCGGCGCCCCATTGACTTTGCGTGCACTGATCAACATCGGGCTGGATCTACCGACACTGTCCAAGGCATTCCTGCGTCAACAAGAGTGGTTCGACTACGGGCCAAGGGTTTATGGCTATTGCGATTCGGCGTTGGGCTTTTTGCTCGAACGCCAGGAACTCGCTGACTACCCGCAGATTCGCGACCTGATGGGGCTTGAGCGCGAATGTGTGCGCCTCTACACCGGACTGGTAGAAGCCTGCGACGTAGTGCCGGGATATTATCAGCGCACTGACGGTGCACGCATTTACCAGAGCCGTTATGCACTGTCGCACTGGTTGCGTGATAAAAGCCTGCTGGGGCGTAGCAGCCCTGAGGAAACCAGCCAACACATCCTGGTGTATTTGCCCAACCCTGAGGCCCGCCACAAATTTACGCTGATAGGCCCGCGCGCGGCGCACCTCTACCGATGCCTGGAGCAACCGCAGTCACAAGACACCTTGATGCAGATGCTGAGTTCCACAGCCGCCGCGCAACTCAGCGGCGAAGACCTGGAACTGCTCGGTAAACTGCATCGACTCAACGCAATCAGGATGCCGGTCTAGAACATGGAAAGCTCACAGTACTTTTGGCTGCGATCGACCGGTTTCCCCATTCATCACTTGACGGATTTGGGCCGATTCGCTGAGCTGCCATCGTGCCGCGCCTTTGAACAAGACTTCCGCTCATTGCAGGCACAAAAGGCAACGTTACTTGAAGAGGCCAACTCGCATTCACCCCAGGCCTGCCGAAAACTCATCCGCAAACTCAACGAGGACCAAGTCCTGCAGTCCTCCGACCTGCCGGAAGTGTTGCGCGAATCTCTGGCCGAGGCTTTGCAGCGCTGGAACGGTTTGTTGGAGCGAACTTCGGCGTGTGAAGAGGCCACCCAGGAATACGACGCCTATCTGGAGAGCGCCCGCCAAGGGCTGATCGACTTCCTGGATGACGAAGCGGTGGCCGAGGCCTTGTTCATATCCAACCCGTCGGCGATGACACGCATCCGTGAGCTGGTCAGGGACCGGCACAACAGAAACGACACCCGCAAAAAGCAGAAGCTGCGTTTGGGCTGGAGCTACGCGCAACGTTTCTGCGCCAAGAACGATACCTCAAGTTTTTTCGGACCTTTGGCCTGGGGCCGGTTCGATGACCGCCAGACGGACCATATACGGCTAACCCAGGGCAACACGGCGTGGATCAAGGATCGCCGCACCTTCTTCGAAAATTGGGTGGTACAGCGGTTGGTAGAACAGATCAACCTTCAGTGTCCAGACACCGACCGCATGCCCTTGCAGCTCAATACCGGTTGCTACCTGAACGAACAGACCCTGTTCATGCCGATTGGCAAAAGCCAGCCCCTCAACCCGCAAACCGCACAGGTACTGCACTACATCAGTGACCAACAGGGTCGAGAACCGACGTTTGCCGGGATGTTGAGCGCCTGTTCGGAAGTCGCGGCCAGCACATTGCACGATCTACTGGAACACCTTGTGAGCAAACGGATCGTGCACCGAGGCTGGCAAATGTCCCCTCGTGAGCGTAATCCAATCGTGCGGCTACAACACTGCCTGGCCAACGCAGGGGTATCCCAAAGGTTCAGCCAGGTCTGGCAATCGCGCCTTGAAGCACTGGAAGGTTTGCGCCGCGACTATGCCCACGGCGACCTGCTGCGCCGGACCGAATGCCTGGAGGGTTTGAACCAACTGCTGGGCGAGGCAGGGGTCGACCTCAGCCGAGAAACCGGCGCCATGTATGTCGGCCGTTACCCGGTGTACGAGGATTGCTCGAGAAACATGGACATCAGCCTCGGCCAAGCCGTGCTCAGTCAAGTCAACGAAGAGCTGGCGCCGCTGATGCGCATCAATCAGTGGCTGATCAAAGCCATCGCGCATCAACTCAACGAGGCTTTCATTGAGGTCTGGGAACAGCGCCACACTGATAACCCCGGGCAGCAGGTTGATTTTCTCGACTTGATCAGCACGCTTGCTCCTCTGTTTCCGGCACTGGAAGTGCGCATCACCCTCGACCTCGATCAGCGCCTGAAAACGGCCTGGACGCATCTACTTCGGGACTTCCCAGCGCATCCTGAGGTGCATCTTTGTGCGGCGGACATCGAACGCCTGATCGCCCTGTTGAACGCCGATCTGGAGGTCGCCGGCTTCGAGGTCTTTGGCAGTGACTATCACTCTCCAGATATCCTGCTTTCCAGCGCGTCGGTGGCGGCGTTCAATCGTGGCGATTACGAAATCATCGTGGGTGAAGTGCATCCGGCAGTCCATACGCTGAGCCAGCCCGTTGCCGCACCATTCGGACCGTTCAATACGCAGATAAACCAGCAGGTAGAGGCGATTTTCCAACGCCCTCGCCTGATACTCGCGGACTCGCCCGACAGTTATCAACGCTCGCACATAGACTGGCCGCTGCAGCCCTCTTACTTGCAACTGGTACTGCCTTCTGGTGGCGGTTGTGTCGCGGCGAACCAGCAGTTTGCCGCCGGTAGGGCAAAAGTGCTGCGAGTGAATGGTCGCCTGCAAGTGGTCGATGCCCTGGGGGAGTTCAGCGAAGACTTGCTGTGTGTGTATTCCACCGCTACTCATCGGCTGGGCTTCGCCCTCGCCGGTAGTGCCGTGGCCAAACACGAGCACCGACGTATCTGGTTGGGTCGTACCCTCTACAAGCGCGCTTCCTGGCTATTCACCAGAGATCGCCTGCCAGAGCCGAAGGGCTCGGTCGACGAGCTTGAACACACTCTGCAATGGCGTGCCTGGGCCGCCGATCATGGCTTGCCCCGTTATGCCTTCATCAAGATCGATACCGAACCCAAACCGCTGTTCCTCGACTTCGATAACCCGTTGTCCTTCGACGGCATCAGCAACGCCCTGAAGAACGCTGGTCACGTCAAGTTCTCGGAAATGCGACCGTGCCCCGATGAGCTTTGGTTTGAAGAAGAGCGGGGGCGTTTCTGCTGTGAAATACGCACAACCTTTTCCACATGCGAGACGCCTGCGACATGAGCAATGAGAACATAGACTCTTGCACCAAAGCCGATCAGGAAGCCAAACACTCGTTTTTGTACTTGTTTTTGACCATATTCATTCCATTTGGCCTCGGGCATTTTGTTTCGTATCTGTTTCGCACGGTCAACGCCTTGATCTACGTGGATCTGGAACGGGAACTGCACCTGCCCGCCAGTAGCCTCGGCCTGTTGACCGGTGTGTACTTTCTGACTTTCGCCGCAGCGCAGATTCCGCTGGGCGTCATGCTCGACCGCTACGGTCCGCGTAGCGTGCAGGCACCCATGCTGCTGTTCGCTGTGTTGGGCTCGCTGATTTTCAGCGTCTCCCATACGGAACTGGGCCTGATCATTGGTCGCGGCCTGATCGGCCTAGGTGTTGCTGGCTCGCTGATGAGTGCAATCAAGGCGTGCGCGATCTGGCTACCTGCCGAACGCCTGCCGCTGAGTACAGCATGCCTGTTATCTGTGGGCGGCTTGGGCGCAATGGCGTCCACCACGCCGCTGCATGAACTGCTCAAGTGGATCTCATGGCGTGAAGCATTCTTGATTCTGGCGCTGCTGACTTTGTTCGTCTGCGTAGTCATTCATCGGAGCGTGCCGCGCACCTACAACCCCAAACACACCACTCTTGCCGAAATGTCCAAGGCCGTGGGAACGCTTTACTCCTCCTGGGTATTTTGGCGACTGGCGTTGTACTCGGTGTTTGCCCATGCGATCTACATGTCGGTGCTGTCGCTATGGATGGGGCCGTGGCTACGCGATGTCGCCCAGTTGAACGAGTCCGGCATGGCCAATACCTTACTCTGGGGCACCGTGGCAATGGTGGCAGGCTCGCTGGCCTTCGGCTCGCTCACCGACTACCTGCGGCGCTTTGGTGTACAGCCGATCATGGTGTGCGGCGCCGGGGTTTCAATCTTCATCGTATTTCAATCACTGATGATCAGCGAACTACCCGTATCGCCGTTACTGATTGCAATGGGGTTCAGCTTCTTCGGCACCTCCACCACCATGAACTACGCGATCGTCGCTCAGTCGGTATCGCCTGAACTGGCCGGACGGGTCAGTTCATCGTTCAACCTGGTGGTGTTCGTGCTGGCGTTCGTCTTGCAATGGTTGATGGGGGAAATCCTGAATCTGTGGCCAAGATCTGGACAAGGGCATCCAGTGGAGGCTTATCAGTGGTCGCTGGGAGTGATGATCGCGTTGCAGGTACCAGGGGTGTTGTTGTGGCTGAGTTTTAAACCGTGGGAACTGAAAGTCGCGGCGACGCGGTAAAACCGGGCAACCACTACTACCTTAGCGAAAGCCCTACCCTCCAGACCTGCCAGCACTGAATTGCAGGCAAAAAAAAACCCGGAAATCCTCACTTGCGTGGGCCTTCCGGATTTTCTAAACCGCCAAATATGGTGGGTCGTGTGGGATTCGAACCTACGACCAATTGGTTAAAAGCCAACTGCTCTACCAACTGAGCTAACGACCCGCTGTGTGGTGCGCGTATAATACTGATTTTTAAGGACTATTCAACACCTTTTTGAAAATAATTCAAAAATAAGGTGTTGGGTCGCTGATCCCGGCCGCCGCGAAGCCTTCCGCACGCAGGCGGCAGCTGTCGCACTTGCCGCAGGCACGGCCGTTATCGTCCGCCTGATAGCAGGATACGGTCAGCCCATAATCGACGCCGAGCTTGACGCCGGCCTGAACGATTTGCGCCTTGCTCAGGTTCTGCAGCGGCGCCTGGATACGGAAACCCTGCCCTTCCACTCCGGCCTTGGTCGCCAGGTTGGCCATGCGCTCGAAGGCTTCGACGAACTCGGGACGGCAATCCGGGTAACCGGAGTAGTCCACGGCGTTGACGCCAATGAAGATGTCCCGCGCACCGAGCACTTCGGCCCAGCCCAGCGCCAACGAAAGGAATACGGTATTGCGGGCCGGCACATACGTTACCGGAATGCCTTCGCTCGGCGCTTCAGGGACATCGATGGAACTGTCGGTCAGTGCCGAACCGCCAATGCCGTTCAGGTTCAGGCCGATCACTTTATGCTCGACCACACCCAGATCACGCGCCACGCGCTCGGCTGCGTGCAACTCGGCACGGTGACGCTGGCCATAATCGAAGCTCATGGTGTAGCAGCTGTAGCCTTCGGCTTGGGCCATGGCCACGACAGTCGCCGAGTCCAGTCCGCCGGACAGCAGAATGACAGCACGTTTTTCTACTTGATTCAGTTGTTCAGTCATCTCAGCGCCCCGGCTCGTCGTTCCAAAGATATTTGTGCAGCTGCAATTGCAAGCGCACCGGCAGGTTGTCCGCGACAACCCAGTCAGCCAGGTCGCGTGCATTCAGGTCGTGATGGCTCGGCGAGAACAGCACCTCACCGGCACGCTGATCGAGGCCGTACTGGATCAGCTTGGACACCGCCCAGTCATAATCCTCCCGCGAGCAGATCACGAACTTGACCTGATCGTTGGGGGTCAGCAGCTCGATGTTCTCATAGCGGTTACGGTGCGCTTCCTTGGAACCCGGGGTCTTCAGGTCGACGACACGACTGACCCGCGGATCGACCGCACTGATATCCAGGGCGCCGCTGGTTTCCAGCGACACCTCGTAGCCGGCATCACAGAGTTGCTTGAGCAAAGGAATGGCATTGGGTTGCGCCAGGGGTTCGCCGCCAGTCACGCAGACATAACGGGGCCTGAAGCCGGCAACCTGCTCGAGGATGTCGTCAAGGGAGCGAATCGTGCCGCCGCTGAACGCATAGGCACTGTCGCAGTAACCGCAACGCAATGGGCAACCGGTCAGGCGCACGAATACGGTGGGCAGCCCAGCAGTCCGCGTTTCACCCTGCAACGAGTAGAAAACTTCGGTAATTCTCAATGTGTCTTGCATAGTCGCCACGGGCGTAACAGCTAAACAGGCTGTCCGCCTCCGTCAGGCACTTGATGGAACCCCGCCAACGCGCAGATCCCAAAAAGCGGTGTTGCTAAAAAGGGCGTGAATTCTAACGAAAAAACCCGCGGCAAGCGCGGGTTTCTTGTAAAGCCGGTCAAACAACCTTACATGCGCTGCAGATCGCGCTGGGCCAACTGAGCGGCGGAAGTCCCCGGATACTGGGAGACGACCTGCTGCAGAATGCCCTTGACCTTGTCAGTATGACCCAGGCGGCGCTCTACATCAGCCAGCTTGTACAGCGAATCCGGCACTTTGGCGTGCTTGGGATACAACTGCGAAACCTTGGCAAATGCCTGGCCGGCACCTTGCAGGTCGCCTTTGGCCAGGTTCACTTCGCCCAGCCAGTACTGGGCGTTGCCCGAATACTGGCTGTTGGGGTACTTGCGCAGGAATGCGGTAAACGCCAGGCTGGCCTTGTCGAAGTCCTTGGCCTTGATCAGGTCGAAGGCCGCATCGTAGTAGAGCTTTTCCTTCGCCGGATCACCCGGTTCGCTGCTGGCCGCTGGCGCCTGGGTTGCAGCACCCGCGCCTACAGCTGCACCGGCGGCATTTGCGTCGCCACCGGCTGGAGAATTTTCAGGAGCCGCAGCGGATGCACCGCCGGTTCCAATACGCCGATCAAGATCCTGGTATCGCTCCAGGCTTTCTTGCTTCATGCGCGCAACATCGTTTTGCAGAACTTCGATCACGCCTTGTTGGCGTGCGATCTGTTCCTGCATTTGTTGCAGTTGGTTGAACAGCTCGCCCTGTGCCGAGACAGGGGTCGAAACCCCTCCCCCGGCATAGGCGCCGCTCGTACCGTAACCCGCAGGCGGATAACTGCTCCCGCTATTGTTATAACCGGAATCGTTATCGACCACAGGAACCGCAGCCCACACCGCAAGCGGGGCGAGACTGAGAGCCAAGACAGTTACAGCACGACGGCACGTTCGCATGACGAATTACTTACGCAGTTCGACGCGACGGTTTTGAGCCCAGGACTGCTCGTCGTTGCCGGTAGCAACTGGACGCTCTTCGCCGTAGGAAACCAGTTCCAGCTGAGCTGGGGAAACGCCTTGCAGTACCAGGTAGCGCTGAACGGCTTTCGCACGACGCTCGCCCAGTGCCATGTTGTACTCACGAGTACCACGTTCGTCGGTGTTGCCTTCCAGAACAACGCGAGCGCCGTTTGCTTTCAGGTCCTTGGCGTGAACGTCCAGAGCGCGCATGGCTTCTGGCTTCAGGTCCGAACTGTCGTATTCGAAGTAGAAGGTGGTGATTGCGCGCAGAGCAGCTTCTTCGCTCAGGGAACCGTCAACAGCACCAGTGTTAGCGCCGTAACCAGCGTTTGGATCTACTGCGCCTTCACCGGCATTGTCGCCGCCTTTGGACGAGCAACCTACAGCTACAGCCATGGCCAGGGCCAGCGCAGCAAACTTACCAAACTTCAGCATTTCCATCGTGAAACTCCTAATGAACCCCAATGTGTTATGTAATACGTGTTGCGCCGCGTCAGTTCAGGTAAGGGGACCAGGAAGGTTCTCTGACTTCGCCTTGTGCGGTAGGAAGTGGGAGCCTTACGCGTCCATTGATGGACACGAGCATCAAGACTCCCCGGCCCTGCTGGCGGGTGGCGTAGATTACCATGGTGCCGTTGGGCGCGACAGTAGGCGACTCGTCCAGAGTGCTATCAGTGAGGATTTTTACGCTACCGCGCTGCAAATCCTGGGCCGCCACCTTGAAATTGGTGAAGCCTTGCTGACGATGGATCATCACCAGGGTCTTTTCATCGGCCGACAGTTTCGGGTTGGCGTTGTAGTTACCGACGAAAGTCACACGCTCGGCACCACCGCCACTGGCACTGGTCTTGTAGATCTGTGGCTTGCCACCGCGGTCGGAGGTGAAGTAGATGGTCGAACCATCCTTGCCCCAGAACGGTTCGGTGTTGATACCAGGACCTGCGGTCACTCGGCTGATCTGACGCGAACCCAGGTTCATCACGTAAATGTCCGGGTTGCCGTCCTTGGACAGCACGAACGCCAGGCGAGAACCGTCCGGCGACCAGGCTGGCGCACCGTTCAGGCCTTCGAAGTTGGTGATCTGCTCACGACGACCGGTGTCGATGTTCTGCATGAAGATACGCGGGCGCTTCTGCTCGAACGAGACATAAGCGATGCGCTTGCCATCGGGTGCGAAACGCGGCGACAGGATCGGTTCACGCGATTGCAACAGGGTCACCGCGCGAGCACCGTCGTAGTCGGAGCGTTGCAGGGTGTAGCGGGTGTTCTTCTCGGAGAAACGCTCGGCCGTCACGTACAACAGACGCGTGGAGAACGCGCCCTTGATACCGGTGAGCTTTTCAAACGACTGGTCCGAGATGTAGTGCGCCATGTCACGCAGTTGATCGACACCGCCCGACACGCTACCGGTCAGCACTTGCTGCTCGGTGTTGACGTTGAACAGGGCGTACTGCACCTGCAGGCGACCGCCCGCCGGAACAATGCTGCCGACCATGATGTACTGGGCGCCCAGGGCCTTCCAGTCGCGGTAGATGACTTCGCTGGCCTGGGTTGGCTGGCTGATCATGTTCTGCTTTGGAATCGGCGAGTAGTAACCCGAGTTGCGCAGGTCGTTACCGATGATTTCCGCCATGTCATCCGGCAGGACGCTACCGCCCTGCCAGCCAAACGGCACGACTGCAATCGGGGTTGCCCGGTCACTACCGCTGGTAACCAGAATGTTTTTTTCATCCGCCGCCGCTATCCCTGCCATGCAGCAAATAACGACAAGCATTCCTCGAAGAAGGTTTCTCACAAGGCTAGATCCTCAGGTGTGAATGTCATCTTGAATGAACGATAGGGAGCGAAGTCGCTTGGTTTCATTCCCTGCATTTCCGTCAAACGACCAATGTTTTTGACCGCCGCCACAGCCGAGCTGTCGAACGGACCATCACCACTGGTCTTGGCCACGCTGACCGAAGTCACCGTACCATCGGGCAACATGCCAATTTGCAGCACGACCGTCATGTTCTTGCGTGCCGAAGGAGGACGAGCCCAGCCTTCCGCTGCCCGAGCACGAATCAGATCGTCGAAACTACCCGCGACTTCATCGCCCTGCTCATCGGCCAAGGCCTGCTGGCGCTGCGGCGTGTCGGAAAGCAAATCAGCCAGGGCCTGGGCCTTTTTCTCTTCGGCGGATTTACGTGCCGCTTCCTGCGATTTCTTCTTCGCAGCATCGGCAGCAGCTTTCTTCTTCGCATCTTCGGCGACTTTCTTCTTCGCCTCTTCAGCTTCAGCTATCTTCTTGGCGTCTTCCGCGGCTTTTTTCTTCGCGTCTTCGACTATCTTTTTCTTCGCTGCTTCAGCGGCCGCTTTCTTGGCCTCTTCTTCAGCGGCTTTCTTGGCTTCTTCTTCGGATTTCTTCTTGGCTATATCAGCCAATTGTTTCTCTTCAGCCTTTTTGGCTTCGGCGGTCTTCTTCGCGTCGTCGGCTTTTTTGGCTTCATCAGCCTTCTTCGCCTCTTCCGCTTTCTTGGACTCGTCGGCCTGCTTGGCTTCCTCGGCTTTTTGAGCCACCTCTTCCTTCTTTTGTTCCGCAGCCTTCACCGCTTCCTGCTCGACCTTCTTCTGCTCCATCTGTTCGACTTCAGTCTGGCGCGCAGCGGATTTCTTCGCTTCACCCGCAATCTTCTGATTGGTCTGAGTGGTCGCCTGACTTTTCGATTTCAACTGGTACAGGGTCGCCTGGACGATCGGCTTGGCCGGCGGCAATTCCGGGGTAAAGGCAAAACTGACGAACAGCATGCCAAACACCAGAATGTGCAGGGCAATCGCCCAGACACTAGGCCAGAAGTAGCTTTCCGAGGCTGTTGGCTCTCGCTGTTGCTGCATCAGGGCGCCTCGGTAATCAGGCCAACGTTACCGACCCCGGCTTTCTGCAACCCACCCATGGCGCCCATGACGGAACCATAGTCGACGGTCTTGTCGCCGCGAATGAATACCTGGGTGCGCTTGCCGCCTTCGGTGCCGGCGCGAATGATCTTGGTCACCGCGTCGGTCATCTGCGGCAAGGTCATTGCCCGGTCCTGTTGCTTGTCGGTGTCGACTTCGCTGCCAAGGTTCCAGTAATAGGTCTTGTCAGCCTTGATCGAAATGGTCAGGACCTGAGTGTTGTTGTCCTGCGGCAAGGCTTCGCTGGAAACCTTGGGCAGATCAACTTTCACGCCCTGATTGAGCATCGGCGCGGTCACCATGAAGATGACCAGCAGTACCAGCATCACGTCGATGTAAGGCACCACGTTCATCTCGGCAACCGGCTTGCGCTTTTTGCGAGCTCGAGCGATTAAAGCCATTGGGAAATACCTGCTTATTCTTCGCTGGTGTGCACTTTACGGTGCAGGATCGCCTGGAACTCATCGGCGAAGGTGTAGTAACGGCTGGTCAGGGTTTCGCTGCGCGCCGCAAAACGGTTGTACGCGATGACGGCCGGGATGGCGGCGAACAGGCCGATCGCCGTGGCGATCAGTGCCTCGGCAATACCTGGAGCCACGGTGGCCAGGGTCGCTTGCTGGGCAGTGGCCAGGCCGCGGAACGAGTTCATGATGCCCCAGACCGTACCGAACAGACCGATGTACGGGCTCACGGAACCGACGGTGGCCAGGAACGGCAGGCTCTGCTCGAGCTTTTCTTCCTCGCGGGAAATGGCCACGCGCATGGCACGGGCCACGCCTTCCATGACCGCTTCCGGGTCAACGCCCGGCTGCTGGCGCAGGCGGGAGAATTCCTTGAAGCCGGCACGGAAGATTTGTTCCACGCCCGAATCAGGGTCCGGGTTGCTGCCGGCCTGACGGTACAGCTTGGACAGGTCGATACCGGACCAGAAGCGCTCCTCGAAGCTCTCCAGGGCACGTCGACCGGCGCGCAGCAAGTTGCTGCGCTGAAAGATCATGATCCATGAGGTCACCGATGCGGCTACCAGGATCAGCATTACCAGTTGCACAACGATACTGGCATTGCTGACCAGGCTCCACATGGAGGAATGGTCGACGACGTTAGCTTCCACGCTTTATCTCCTGCTCTGAGTGTGTACCCGCGCCGCTCTCGCCGGCAAAAGCCGCGCGTAGAGCTTCGGGAATGGCCCGGGGTTTCAAACTATGGGTGCGCACACAGGCCACCAAAAACTGCCCTTCGCAGAGCAGTGCATTATCCGCGGCTCGCCTGACCTGCTGTTTAAAGCGCAGGCTGACACGGTTCAATTCGATTACTTGTGCACTTACCAGAAGCTCGTCGTCCAGTCGCGCCGGCGCGTGGTAGCGCGCTTCGCTGGAATGCACGACAAACAACAGGTCCTCGCCTGCCAGCTGCGACTGGGCAAAGCCCAGCTCACGAAGCCGCTCGGTTCGAGCCCGTTCCATAAACTTGAGGTAATTAACGTAATACACGATGCCGCCGGCATCGGTGTCCTCGTAATAAACGCGACAACGATGTGCGAACGACTCTAGCCCGTTTTGCGCGCGCATACTCTAGTGCTTACTCCTCAGGTTGCCAATCCGCCAGGCAACTGTTTTTCATACTTCTGCGCCTTTCCTGGCAAAGAAGGGTTTCGCAGCCACTTGGGACAGCGCAAAACCCGAAAAAATCGGCGCAGACCGCTTATTAATCGTCCACTGCATCCAGAAACTCGCCTACCACGGGCATCTCACCCATGCGCGACGGAATGTTCAAGCCAAAATGCAGATACGCGTGCCGCGTGACCACCCGGCCACGGGGCGTGCGCATGATATAGCCTTGCTGGATCAGGTACGGCTCCAGCACATCCTCGATGGTGTGTCGCTCCTCACTGATCGCCGCAGCAAGACTGTCCACCCCCACCGGTCCGCCATCGAACTTCTCGATCATGGTCAGCAACAAGCGCCGGTCCTGATGATCGAAGCCACGCTCGTCGACGTCCAGCAGGTTCAACGCCAGGTCGGCAATCGGCTTGGTGATATGTCCCTTGGCCCGGACTTCGGCAAAATCGCGCACCCGACGCAACAAGCGGTTGGCAATACGCGGCGTGCCACGTGCTCGCCGGGCAATTTCGAACGAGCCTTCCGGGTCCAGCGGCAGCCCGAGAATACCGGCCGAACGGCTGACGATGGTCGCCAGGTCCGCCGTGCTATAGAACTCCAGCCGCTGGACGATACCGAAACGGTCACGCAGCGGATTGGTCAGCATCCCCGCGCGCGTGGTTGCCCCCACCAGGGTGAACGGCGGCAGGTCGAGCTTGATGGAACGGGCAGCCGGCCCCTCACCGATCATGATGTCGAGCTGGAAGTCCTCCATGGCCGGGTACAGCACTTCCTCGACAATGGGCGACAGGCGATGGATTTCATCGATGAACAGCACATCGTGAGGTTCCAGGTTGGTCAACAGCGCCGCCAGGTCGCCCGGCCGCTCCAGCACCGGCCCGGAGGTGCTCTTGATCGACACCCCCATTTCCTGGGCGATGATGTTGGCCAGCGTGGTTTTACCCAGCCCGGGCGGTCCAAAGATCAGCGTATGGTCCAGGGATTCGTTGCGCCCGCGGGCAGCCTGGATAAACAGCTCCATTTGCTCGCGAACGGTCGGCTGGCCAATGTACTCGGCCAGGCTGACCGGACGAATCGCCCGGTCCTGGACTTCTTCGCGCTCACGCGGGCCACCGGTGGCGGCAATCAGACGATCAGCTTCAATCACTTAGATCATTCCCTTCAGGGCACGACGAATCAGGTCTTCGCTGCTCAAGCCTTTCTCCTTGATGCCTGCGATCGCCTTGCTGGCCTCCTGCGGCTTGTAACCCAGGGAAATCAGCGCGCTGACCGCATCGTTTTCAGCACTGTGCAGCGGCGCCGGCGCATCCGGCTGGTTCGGCACCAGCGCGAACATGCTCGGCACGGTCTCCCAGGCCTTGAAGCGATCCTTGAGCTCCACCAGCAAACGCTCGGCGGTCTTTTTCCCGACACCCGGCACCTTGGTCAGCGCCGAGGTGTCCTGTGCCTGGACGCAGCGCACCAACTCATCGACCTCAAGGCTCGACATCAAGGCCAGCGCCAGCTTCGGGCCCACGCCATTGAGGCGGATCAACTCACGGAAGAAGTCACGCTCGCGCTTGCCGATGAAACCATAGAGCAACTGGGCGTCCTCGCGCACCACCAAATGGGTGTGCAAGGTGATCGGCTCACCGACCGACGGCAATCGGTACAGGGTGGTCATCGGCACTTCCAGCTCATAGCCCAGGCCGTTTACATCCAGAATCAGGTGCGGCGGCTGCTTCTCAGCCAAGGTGCCGCGTAAACGTCCAATCACGTTTCAAATCCTTAAGCGTTGGCCAGATCTGGCTTTCGGGTACCAAAATGAGCGTGATCGCCGACAGGACAGGCGCAAAACGCTCAACGGGAAAAAACACGTGCGCCGATGCTATCAGATCACAGGCGAAGACGACCGCCGCGACTGCGAGCAGACCCCAAGCCATGAGGTAACAGGCTGGACCGGGTGTGGGCATGGCAAATGGCGATGGCCAGGGCATCCGAGGCGTCGATTTGCGGCTTGCTGGTGAGCTTGAGCATGTGCATGACCATCATCTGCACCTGCTCTTTATTCGCCCCACCGGTCCCGGTCACCGCCTGCTTGACCTGGGTGGCGGTGTATTCGGCGATTTCCAGGCTTTCTTCCGCCCCGGCGACAATGGCCGCACCACGTGCCTGCCCCAGCTTCAGGGCCGAATCGGCGTTACGCGCCATGAACACCTTTTCGATGCCCATGGTCACCGGGCCATACGTCTGAATGACTTCGCGCACGCCGCGGTAAACAATTTGCAACCGTTCATGTAGCTCGCCGCTGCCGGTACGAATACACCCCGAAGCCACGTACACGCAGCCACGACCGGTATCGCGCACCACGCCATAGCCGGTAATGCGCGAACCGGGGTCGATACCAAGAATTAAAGTCATAACGCCTGCGGGTTATAGGAAAAGTACGTCTCGAGTCCACAGTACTGTAGCAAGACACCAGCCTCCCTGTAGGACCGAGCGTGCTCGCGATGGTCGTTAACGATAACGCTGATGACTTGAATCAGCGCGCCGCTCTCGGGCTCATCGCGAGCACGCTCGCGCCTGCAAAGGGCGAATCAGCCGAGCTGTTGGGCCACCGACTCGGGGATGTCCGCATTGGAATAGACGTTCTGCACGTCATCCAGGTCTTCGAGCATGTCGATCAGCTTGAGGACCTTCTCGGCCCCCTCCAGGTCCAGTTCGGCACTGGTGGTCGGCAACATCACGATCTCGGCATCGTCCGCCTTGAAACCCGCTGCTTCCAGGGCGTTACGCACCGCATAGAAACCGGCGAACGAAGTAAACACGTCGATGGAACCGTCGTCGTTGGTAACAACGTCATCGGCGTCAGCTTCCATGGCGGCTTCCATCAGCGCATCCTCATCAACGCCCGGGGCGAAGGAAATCTGCCCCTTGCGCTCGAACAGGTACGCCACCGAGCCGTCGGTACCCAGGTTGCCGCCGCACTTACTGAAAGCATGGCGAACAGCCGCCGCCGTACGGTTGCGGTTATCGGTCATGCACTCGACCATCACGGCCACGCCACCCGGGCCGTAACCCTCGTAGCTCAGCTCGACCATGTCATCGGTATCGGCCGCACCGGCACCACGGGCAACGGCACGATCGATGATGTCGCGGCTCATGTTCGCGCCAAGGGCCTTGTCCAGCGCCAGCCGCAAGCGCGGGTTGGAACCCGGGTCACCGCCACCCTGACGGGCCGCGACAGTCAGCTCGCGAATCCACTTGGTGAAAATCTTGCCCTTCTTGGCATCCTGACGTTCTTTGCGGTGCTTGATGTTCGCCCACTTGGAATGACCCGCCATAACTCGCTCCGAATTCTCTAAAAAAACAATGCCCGCACGCCCTGGAAGGCGAGCGGGCAACGTAATCTGCTCTGACACCCCGTGACGCATCCTGCGATGCGTCACGGCGATCAAGCCTTACTCAGCCTTCGGCTGTTCGCGCAAACGGATGTGCAGTTCGCGCAGTGCCTTCGCATCCACCAGACCCGGTGCCTGAGTCATGACGCAAGCCGCACTCTGGGTTTTCGGGAAAGCGATCACTTCACGGATCGACTGGGCGCCAGTCATCAGCATCACCAGACGGTCCAGGCCGAATGCCAGGCCACCGTGCGGCGGCGCACCGTACTTCAGGGCGTCGAGCAGGAAGCCGAACTTCTCTTCCTGTTCCGCTTCGCTGATACCCAGCAGACGGAATACCGATTGCTGCATTTCCTTGCGGTGGATACGGATCGAACCGCCACCCAGCTCGGTGCCGTTCAATACCATGTCGTAGGCACGGGACAGCGCGGTTGCCGGATTGGCTTCGAGCTCTTCTGGCGTGCACTTCGGCGCGGTGAACGGGTGGTGCAAGGCGGTGAAGCTGCCGTCGTCGTTCTCTTCGAACATCGGGAAATCGACTACCCACATCGGTGCCCACTCGCACGTCAGCAGGCTCAGGTCGTTACCGACCTTGATCCGCAGCGCGCCCAGGGCTTCGCTGACGATCTTGGCCTTGTCGGCACCGAAGAACACGATGTCGCCATCAACCGCGCCAACGCGATCCAGGATCACATTGAGGTTGGCTTCAGGGATGTTCTTGACGATTGGCGACTGCAGGCCTTCAACGCCCTTGGCACGCTCGTTGACTTTGATGTACGCCAGGCCCTTGGCACCGTAGATGCCGACGAACTTGGTGTAGTCGTCGATCTTGCTGCGCGGCATGCTCGCCCCGCCCGGAACCCGCAGGGCGGCGATACGGCTTTTCGGGTCGTTGGCCGGGCCGCTGAACACCTTGAAGTCGACTTCTTTCAGTTGGTCGGCCACGTCAACCAGTTCCAGCGGGTTGCGCAGGTCCGGCTTGTCGGAACCGTAACGACGCATGGCCTCTTCGTAGGTCATGTGCGGGAACTCACCGAATTCCAGACCCAGCACTTCCTTGAACAGGTTGCGGATCATGCCTTCGGTGATGCCGATGATGTCTTTTTCATCGAGGAAGCTGGTTTCGATGTCGATCTGAGTGAATTCAGGCTGACGGTCAGCACGCAGGTCTTCGTCGCGGAAGCACTTGGCGATCTGGTAGTAGCGATCGAAGCCGGCAACCATCAGCAGTTGCTTGAACAGCTGCGGCGATTGCGGCAAGGCGAAGAACGAACCGGCGTGAGTACGGCTCGGCACCAGGTAATCACGAGCACCTTCAGGGGTAGCGCGAGTCAGGATCGGCGTCTCGACGTCGAGGAAGCCGTTCTCGTCCAGGTAACGACGGATGCTGGTGGTCATGCGCGAACGCAGACGCAGCTTCTCGAGCATTTCCGGACGACGCAGGTCAATGAAGCGATAACGCAGGCGGGTTTCTTCACCCACGTCGGAGAACTCGTTGAGCGGGAACGGCGGAGTTTCCGCTTCGTTCAATACTTCCAGCTCGTAGCCCAGCACTTCGATCATGCCCGAAGCCATGTTGGCGTTACCGGCACCGGCCGGACGCAGGCGCACCTTGCCGGTGACCTTGACCACGTACTCGCTGCGCACGCGGTCGGCGGCGGCGAAGGTTTCAGCACGATCCGGGTCGAACACCACCTGGGCCAGACCATCACGATCACGGATATCGAGGAAAATCACCCCGCCGTGGTCACGACGACGATGGACCCATCCGCAAAGGGTAATTTCCTGACCTTCCAGGCTTTCGTTCAGTTGGCCGCAATAATGGCTGCGCATCATGGTAGTGGTTTCACTTCTCGTAATTCGAAATTCGATGGAGGTCTTGCCGACCGCTGCATTTGAATGAAGCGTCAGATAATGCAAGAGCCCGGTGTGTCGTTCAACTCAGTCAGCTTTGTCGCCGCCAGCCAGATTTTTCTTCGAACCGGTCTTGAAGTCGGTTTCGTACCAACCGGTACCGCTCAGGCGGAAGCCTGGCATCGACAGCATTTTTTTCAGTTCGGGTGCCTGGCAGGCGGGGCAGTCGACCAACGGTGCTGCGCTGATCTTCTGAATGGCTTCCAACTGATGACCACAGGAAGCACATTGATAGTCGTACATCGGCATGGGGCTGTCTCGGCAATCAGATAGTTCCCGCGTAAACATTCGGTTTCGCGGCAAAGAGCGGGATTATATCCATTAAATCGAGCCTGTGCAGCCGTAACGCTGTACGGGCACGCGCTCAGCCGGGTCTGCCACCGACAGGCACCTGAACACGGAGCCGTCCAGACCGGCAATCCACCGATCACCGCGGGTGATGGCCGCCCTCGCTCAAGCTGTGCACAACACACACCACCCGGACCAACCCACTGAAATTCTTCACACCGCCATGACGCAGATGCACCTCCCGATCGACATAAGAAAGCAGGGCGCTTACCGAACAATCATTGAGCCTTGCCATATCGGCCAGAATATCCCAGTAGACCCGCTCCAATCTCAAACACGTCGCGAATCCGTTCAACCGAACCGATCGCGACAACGGGCACACCAGCCCCATATCAAACTCCCGGACAAAGGGATCATTCCTTATATCCGGAAACCTGGCAACTTCACTTACATCACGCCCTGATAATCGAGCCATACCGTCGACACTCCCTTGCCTTAGTTCCATAACAGAAACAACGATCCGTTCCGTTATATAAGCGCAAACCGACCGTTATTTCTAGACGCCTTTATAACCACGCACGTAGGACAAACCAACTAAAGAAAGAAGATTATTAACGCAGCCCTGATTTAATCTACAAAAACAGGCACACAGAAAAACTCAATAACCGCGCGCGCAAAAGCGTTGCACGCGATCAGGAAACACCCCCCACCACCCCGCAGGACGGAACGCACCAATGGCACCGCAGGACGCCACCCGCCAACGGGCGGCTACCGATTAGCCAACAGCGAGCGCAACATCCACGCGGTCGCTTCATGAACGCGCATGCGCTGCGCCAGCAGGTCCGTCGTGGACTCGTCACTGACTTTATCCAGCAGGGGCAACAGACTTCGTGCAGTGCAAGTGACCGCCTCCTGCCCTGGGACAAGTTACTGGATCATGTCCTCGGCACTTGGTACGCCCTCTTGTTCCCAGATGAAAGAAATACGCGCACAGATCGAATATGCGCCCAGCCGTGGAAAACCCGCTGCACGAACACACTCGACAATCAGATCCACCGCCGACGCCAACTCGTTATATTGTTCTTTAAACATTAAATGAAGGATGCGAAACACCCACCTTGTCACATTCCAGTGAAATCACGGGCCTTCAGATAAAACACATAAATATCCGATAACAATCACAAAAAACCGTCAACGATGGACTTGCAACCTACCTCACCGATACCGATGTCAATGACCTTGCCTTTGCCCTTGTTGGTAATGAATCCATTCCACGAGTGCGCCACCACTGCAGCAAGAGCCCCTGCACCTCACAGACTCGTTTCACGTCCCTCCCGCGACAGATTGCCCCTCCCATTCCGCATTGCCTGGCGACACCTCGCTCAAGCTCCCCGAAAACCGGGAAAAACCCTCTAGGACAAGCGTTCAGGCGGCACCGGGTTCAGCTCCCGCGCCGATTGCTCCGCGCCCTTGGTCACATGCCGCCCGCGCTGATTTGAGAAGGTACGGCCTTTGCTGTTAAATAGGCGATGTGTCACTGCCGCTCTTTCCTTGCGTGCCGTGCATAGGCTGATAGCGGGCGCGTGCCCAACGCCTCCCATTGTTCAGAAGCGAACCGCGCTCAATCAGCTCTTCCTTGCGATCCGTCTTAACGTGAGTCAATCAAAATGTTGAAAATCGTCCACCTGCTAACGGGCGCAGCAGCCTTGCTGTTGTCCTTTATCCCTAGCCTGCGAACCGAAGCCATACCCTACCTGCAACAACCTGACGCGCTGTACCTGGCGTTCTTCGGCCTGCTCAACCTGACCCTCGCACCGGTGATTCCGTACTGGAACAAAGGCGTTCGTCAGCAACTGCAAAATCTGGTCAGCGCCTTGCTGGTGCTCACTGTCGTCCTGCAAACCCTGACACTTCTGGCGCCCATGCCGGAAATTGGCGGTCATCCCGCCGTCCTGTTCAGCCTTATCGTCGCGCTGGTCGCGGTAGTGCTGCATCTGGCCGTCAGCTTCTACAAGTCCTCGCCAACAGTCGCTACTCATCAAAACTATGACATGACCAACCGTGATACCGGGACCGTCAAGTGGTTCAATACCTCCAAGGGCTTTGGCTTCATTTCTCGCGACTCGGGTGATGATATTTTCGTGCACTTCCGCGCCATTCGCGGCGAAGGTCACCGTGTCCTGGTCGAAGGCCAGCGCGTGGAGTTCTCGGTCATGAACCGGGATAAAGGCCTGCAAGCCGAAGATGTGATCGCAGCGTTGCCGCGCCGCTGATTCCAGCCACGCAACCACGCTCAAAAAAAACCGCGAGCAGCCAGGCTGCTCGCGGTTTTTTTATTGCCCGCCGACAGGCGGCACACAGCAACACTCAGTAGTGCGGTGGCGGAGCTTCCTCTTCAAAGGACTCAAACTGCCCCGCCATTTCCTCCTGTCGCTTGAGCAGCGCGGTCATCTGCAACTGCAAGCGCTCCACCACCCGTTGCTGCGCCACCAGCACGTCGTTCATTGCCTCAATGGTGTCGTCCTGGAAAGCCAGTCGACTTTCTAGATCCATAACGCGCTCTTCCAGGCTCATGACTCAACCCTCCAGAAACGTGAAATCATCGGTCAACACCAAACGCAGCCGCTCTCGAATCGCCGCCACCTGCTCGGCCGTGTAAGGCGTGGCCGGGTGCTTGCCCCAGACTGGCGCTGGCCAGGCCGCATCCTCGCGCTTACGTACAATGACATGCATGTGCAACTGACTAACCACATTACCCAGGGTCGCGACATTCAACTTGTCGGCGTCGAACGAGTCCTTGAGCAACTCGGCAAGTCCTGTAGTTTCTCGCCACAACTGCGCCTGGTCTTGACTGTCCAGTTGAAACAGCTCGCTGATATCCGCCCGTCGCGGCACCAGGATGAACCAGGGGTAATTTGAATCGTTGGACAACAACAACCGACAGAGAGGGAAGTCCCCGATCGGCAGGGTGTCTTGTTCAAGTCGTGGATCTAAAGCGAACACCGCACACACTCCCGCATATTCAATGAGTTTTGCCAAACGCCCGGCCTTCGAGACTGCGGCGCATGCCATACCAGACCAGCATACCCGCGAACCGGGCGCGGTTCACGACCAATGTCACACCCCGACCAAGGTCACTTCGCACAGGAACCTGCCACGCACGACAACGCCCCACCACGGAACAACCTCACCTTCCCCCGCACCAATCCGGTACGAATGTACAGGCTCCGGATCGAGCATTTTCTCCGTCCAGGCCGGACAACGCCCGAGCCCAAGCCCCCTGGTTCGCTGGCCTGACTAAAATTTACAGAGTTTTTGCGGCACGAATCTGTAATGCGTCTACGCTGAGTCCCTCAAGCATCCGCCGTTTACTCACTCGAAAGGGTGGACCGGTAACATTTCGTGTTGATCACCACGCCCAGTCTTGGTGCAACACCAGAACAACCAGGGAGTCAAGCACGAACAATCGGGCCTCACACCCCCGTATTCATGAGGCCTTGCCCACAGAAACGAAGCTGATTGAAAAAACCGGGAGAAAAAAGCCGATTTGTGCACGTTTGTTGCATTCATTCCCACATCGTCTATAAGGCGGCCGCCGGAAGCGGAAACCTCTAGACCATAAAAAAATAGCGGCAAGGTAGCCCAAGGAGATTCAAGTGCGGGACAAGGACTCTTTTTTCTGACACCCAAGCCTTGCCAAACAACGCTGAAGTTGTCGGTCCGAATGCACAGAATTTGCAGAATTACGACCTCGAGCGAGCATTTTGCGACAGGCCCGTACAGATGCAGAAAGGATGAAAGCGCAAGTATCGCCAACATTGTCGGCGTGATATAAGTTTGCGCCGACACAAAAAGAAAGAGCCGCCCAGATAATAAATCAGGTGGGACGGCAGAACTCTTCAAAAAAACCAAAGGAGCAAATCACGATGCGCGTGATGAAGTGGAGCATGATCGCACTGGCTGTTTCAGCAGGCACCTCGCAGTTCGCAATCGCGTCTTCTCAGGACGAAGCCAAAGGCTTTATTGAAGACCAAAGTCTGAATGCCAAGACTCGTATCGAGTACATGAACCGCGACTTCAGGAACGGCGCTGGCAACATTGCCAAGTCCGGTGGCGGCTACAAAAGCGGCTATCGTCAGGACACCGGTATCAGTGAACTGGTTACCTACGAATCCGGTTTCACTCAAGGCCTCATCGGCGTAGGCGTGGACGCAATGGTCATGGGTACCGCCAAGCTGGATGGCGGTGAAGGTCGCTCCGGCAACGGCATGTTCGCCCGCAACGGCGCTGGCGAACCTGAAGACGCACAAGGCAAATCCGGTGCCGCAGTCAAGTTCCGCCTCTCCGACACCACCCTGAAGTACGGCCGCCAGTTCGTTGCCAGCCCGGTATTCGCGACCGACGACAGCCGCTTGCTGCCAGAAGTTGCCGAGGGTACCTACCTCACCAGCAAAGAGATCAAAGGCCTGGAAGTCAGTGCAGGTCGTTTCACCGCCCTCAGCTCGCAAACCGGCATGGGCAAGGACAGCATCAACGGTGCTGGCAACCCTGGCCTGACCAGCGCCAACATCGCTGGCGCCACCTACCAGTTCACCGACAACTTCGTGGCAGGCATCGCGGCATCCGACGTTGAAGACTACTTCAAGAAGCAGTACATCAACGCCAACTACACCCTGCCGATCAACGAAGATCAATCGCTGAACTTCGACTTGAACGCGTACAAGACCAAAGACCAGGGCCAGGCGCTGTACGGCGCGCAGGACAACAAACTGTGGAGCTTGGCAGCTGCCTACAGCCTCGGCGCACACAAGTTCACCCTGGGCTACCAGCAGTCGTCCGGCGACACCAACTACCTGTACGGCGTTGACGGTAACGGCACGATCTTCGTCGCCAACTCCATCCAGATCTCCGACTTTATCGGTCGTGAAGAGAAATCCTGGCAGGGTCGCTACGACCTGAACATGGCCACCTACGGCGTACCAGGCCTGAGCTTCATGAGCCGTTATGTTTACGGTGACAACATCGAGACCGATTCCGGTACCGAAGGTAAGGAGCACGAGTTCAACTTCGAAACCAAGTACGTGTTCCAGGAAGGTCCGGCCAAGGATCTGTCGCTGCGTCTGCGTAGCGCCATCTACCGCGCCAACACCGCTTACAACGAAGAGTACACGGCTGACAACAACGACGTACGTATCATCGTTGAATACCCTCTGAGCATCTTGTAATCAGCGGCTTTCAATAGCGTCTAGAGCCTGGCTCAACTAAAAAGCCCCTCACCCGAATAAGGTGAGGGGCTTTTTTGTTACTGTTTGATGACAGTTACAAACAAAGGCGGTGCCGCAGAAAATTTAATAGCAAGCTAATAATAAGTTAGCGCACTATTAAACTTCCCGCTTTGTAAAAACACTCAAGGGGCCAATTGGCCCCTTGAGTCAAACACCAATACCCGACCTGCAGCGCCGGACTTCCAACCGATGTGTTCAGGCGGTTTCCTGAACCATGCGAATCACGCGCTGTGGAAACGGAATATCAATACCCGCCCCTTTCAGGCGATCGCGGGAGTGCTCGTTGAAGTGGAACAGCACATCCCAATAGTCCGCCGTCTTCACCCAGACGCGCAGGGAAAGCGTGATCGAGCTATCGCCCAGGGTCGATACCACCGCCACCGGCTCAGGATCGGCCAGTACACGTGCATCATTGGCCAGTTCCAGCAGCACCGCGCGGGCCTTCTGCAAATCGGCGTTGTAGTCCACGCCAACGTCGAACACCACTTTGCGGGTAGGTTGACGGTTAGTGTTGGTGATGATGCCATTGGACAGCACGCCGTTCGGCACGATGACGGTCTTGTTGTCGCCGGTGCGAATAATCGTGTGGAAGATCTGAATGCTGTCGACGGTGCCCGCCGTGCCCTGGGCTTCAATCCAGTCACCAATGCGGAACGGACGGAACAACAGAATCAGCACGCCGCCCGCGAAGTTCGCCAGGCTGCCCTGCAAGGCCAGGCCGATGGCCAGACCCGCGGCACCGATGGCGGCCACGAACGAGGTGGTTTCAACGCCGATCATCGACGCGACACTCACCACCAACAGCACCTTGAGTACGATGTTGGCCAGGCTGCTGATGAACCCTTGCAGGGCCAGGTCAGCATTGCGCAGCGCCAACAGCTTGCCAACCTTGTGGGTCAGCTTGTTGATCAGCCACCAGCCAATGGCCAGTGTCATGACCGCCAGCAGCACACGACTGCCGTACTCCATGATCATCGGGATCCAGGCCTGGGAAGCCTTCACCAGGTTGTCCACTTCAGCGTTCAAATCCATATTTTCTCTCCTGATTCCCGGCTACCCGGCACATAAAAACCAAGCGACAGAAAGATCATGCCCCTCGAGGCTCGATCATTTCTGCCGTTGCTTGGGCCTCGGACGTCAATAACGCCGAGAGGTTCCCCCGAAGACTGATCAGTCGCGGAAGTTGTTGAACTGCAGTGGCATGCCGAATTCCTTGCCGCGCAGCGCCGCGATGGCTTCTTGCAGGTCGTCACGCTTCTTGCCGGTGATACGCACCTGCTCGCCCTGAATGGCGGCCTGGACCTTGAGCTTGGCATCCTTGACGTGAGCAACGATCTTCTTCGCCAGCTCCTTGTCGATGCCTTCCTTGAGTACGGCTTCCTGCTTCATCAGCTTGCCGGAAGCGTAGGCCTCTTTGACCTCAAGGCATTGCACATCGATCTTACGCTTGACCAGCGCCAGCTTGAGGATCTCGATCATCGCCTCCAGCTGGAAGTCGGCTTCGGCGGTCAGGTTGACGGTCAGGTCCTTTTCCTTGAACTCGAAGCTGCCTTTGCCTTTCAGGTCATAACGACGGTCGAGTTCCTTGACGGCGTTCTCGACCGCGTTGGTGAGTTCGTGTTTGTCCAGTTCGGATACCACGTCGAACGACGGCATGTAGTCTCTCCAGTAAAAAAGGGCGCGCGCAATAAAGATGGAGCACGCCTGGCTTGCGGTTAAAATCCGCGCTGATTATAACGGGTCTTTCCCCATCTTCGCTGCGAGCCTCACATGCGCCTGCCAATCCGAGCAAAAAACTGATGTCGACCACCTGGCATGTCCTCGGCGCCGGCAGCCTGGGCACCCTGTGGGCCACGCGCCTGGCAAGGGCCGGGCTACCCGTGCAATTGATACTGCGCGATGCAGCGCGATTGCAGGCCTATCAGGCAACAGGCGGCTTGACCCTGGTCGAGCAAGGTGAAGCGACCCACTATGCGATCCCTGCGACGACCCTCGAGTGTGTCGGCCCGATCGATCGTTTGCTGGTCGCCTGCAAGGCCTACGATGCCGAAGGCGCCGTGGCGCAATTGGCGAGGCGCCTGACACCCGACGCCGAATTGATCCTGCTGCAGAACGGCCTGGGCAGCCAGGATGCCGTGGCCGCGCGCGTTCCGCACGCTCGCTGCATTTTTGCCTCGAGTACCGAAGGCGCCTTTCGCGATGGCGACTGGCGCGTGGTGTTCGCCGGTCACGGCTACACCTGGTTGGGCGACGCCCGTCAACCCGTGGCACCGGTCTGGCTGGAGGACATGAGCGCGGCGGGCATCCCTCATGAGTGGAGCACGGAGATTCTGACTCGACTCTGGCGCAAGCTGGCACTCAATTGCGCAATCAATCCGCTGACCGTCCTGCACGATTGCCGCAACGGCGGCTTGCAACAGCACCATTGCGAAGTCGCCACCCTGTGCGCCGAGCTGAGCGAGTTGCTGGAACATTGCGGCCAGCCCGCCGCCGCCCACGACCTGCAGCAGGAAGTCGAGCGGGTGATCCTGGCGACGGCAGCCAATTACTCATCCATGTACCAGGATGTGGCCAACCAGCGCCGGACCGAAATCAGCTACCTGCTGGGTTATGCCTGCACCGTCGCCTCGCGGCATCAATTGGTATTGCCGCACCTCAACCAACTCCAGCAACGCTTGATTGCGCACCTGCGTACCCGTGGATTGCCCAGCGACTGAGCAGCGGCTACGCTGGCCTCCTGTTCTTCTTTAGCGACGACCCCCATGCCTTTGCGCCAGCGCCTTGAAAACCTTCCGGTCGGCCAGAAACTGCTGGCCGCCCTGTTGGTGCTGTTGATCACCGTGTTACTGGTGGCCAACCTGACCTTTATCAGCGCCGCCTACTGGATCTCCCAGGAAAGCATGGCACCGCAAGCCCTGCAGACCATCGGCCGGCTGGTCTCCAACCCGGCGCTTGCCAGCCAGTCATTGAATTCGCCACAAGACGCTGAAAACCTGCTCAACGAACTCAACAGCTACACCCCGTTACGGGCAGCGGCCCTGTATGACGGCAAAGGCCAGCGCCTGGCCCAGGTGCAGCATGGCGAGACACTCGAACTGCCCAAACACTTTCGGCACATTGAAACCTGGCAGGCCACGGAGTTCCGCAGCAATCAACTGATCACACTGCCACGCCCGGGCCAGGCCCCCGGCCATCTGCTGCTGGTCGCCAGCAGTGAGTTGCCGGTCGCGTTCTATACCGGCACCCTGACAGCCAGCCTGGGGATCCTGATTTTCAGCGTGCTGCTGTGGATGCTGATTGCCCAGCAGATCAAACGCCTGATTACCCAGCCGATTCATCAACTCGAAGAACTGTCCCGACAGGTGACCCGCGAAGAAAACTATGCCCTGCGTGCCGCTCGCGGTAACCACGACGAAATCGGCAGCCTCGCTGAAGCCTTCAACACCATGCTCTCGCGCATCGAAGCCCGCGAGCAGCAACTCAAGCGCGCCCGCGACGACTCCCAGGCCGCCTACGACCAGGCCCAGGGCCTGGCTGAAGAAACCCGCCATACCAACCGCAAGCTGGAGCTGGAAGTCCAGGTGCGCAGCAAGATCGAGAAGAAGCTCACGGGCTTTCAGAACTACCTCAACAGCATCATCGACTCGATGCCGTCAGCCCTGATTGCCCTGGATGAACAGCTGTACGTGACCCAGTGGAACCAGGAAGCCAGCGCCCTGTCCGGCACACGCCTGGATGAAGCCTTGAACCAGCCGATTTTTCTCGCCTTTGAACCACTCAAACCGTTTCTGCCGCAGCTTCGGGAGACCGTCGAACAGCACAGCGTGGTCAAGATCGAGCGCGTGACCTGGACCCGGGATGATGAAGCCAAACACTATGCGCTGACCTTTTATCCGTTGATGGGCGGTGCCGGACGCGGCGTGGTGATCCGGATCGACGACATCACCCAGCGCCTGTCCCTGGAAGAAATGATGGTGCAGTCGGAGAAAATGCTCTCGGTGGGCGGCCTCGCGGCCGGCATGGCCCACGAGATCAACAACCCGCTGGGCGCCATCCTGCACAACGTGCAGAACATTCGCCGGCGCTTGTCCGCCGACCTGCCCAAGAACATCGAAACCGCCGAACAACTGGGCCTGGAACTGGACAGCGTCAATCAGTACCTGCAAAGCCGCGAAGTGCCGCAATTGCTCGACGGCATCCAGCAGGCCGGCGCCCGGGCGGCGAAGATCGTCACCCACATGCTCAGTTTCAGCCGCCGCAGCAACCGGCAAATGGCGCCCTGCGACTTGCCAGCGCTGATCGACCAGGCCGTGGAGATCGCCAGCAATGATTTCGACCTGACCATTGGCTTCGACTTCAAGGGCCAGGCCATCGTTCGCCAGTTCGACCCGCAACTGGGCCCTGTCCCCGGCACTGCCAACGAGCTGGAACAAGTGCTGCTCAACCTGCTGAAAAATGCGGCCCAGGCGATCCACCAGCGCGAGGACGACCGCGAACCTGGTCGAATCATCCTGCGCACTCGCCTGAACCCGCCATGGGCGGAAATTCAGGTCGAGGACAACGGTATCGGCATGAGCGAAAGCGTGCGCAAGCGCACCTTCGAACCGTTCTTCACCACCAAGGAAATCGGCCAGGGCACGGGCCTTGGGCTTTCGGTGTCGTACTTCATCATCACCAACAACCACAAGGGTCAGATGGAAGTGCAATCGACCCAGGGCCAGGGCACCTGCTTTACCTTGCGCCTGCCATTAGTCGCGAGCGCCCCGCTCGCCCCCCACGAACTCAGACAACTGGAGCGCTAAGCATGGGTTTTCGCCTGTCGAAAATTTACACCCGCACCGGCGACAAAGGTGAAACCGGGCTTGGCGATGGTCGCCGGGTCCCCAAGGACCATCCACGGGTCGAGGCCATCGGCGAAGTCGACACACTGAACAGCCAACTGGGACTGCTGCTGGCCGGTCTGGCCGAAAGCCGTCGCGCACATCCCGGCTTGCAAGAGATCTGCGAGGTGCTGGAACCTTGCCAGCACCGCTTGTTCGACCTGGGTGGCGAACTGGCGATGCCGGTGTATCAAGCGCTGAATGCGGCGGAAGTCGAACGCCTGGAAGCGGCCATCGATGCCTGGAACGAAGAACTGGGGCCGTTGGAGAATTTCATTCTGCCCGGTGGCTCGGCGCTGATCGCTCAGGCCCATGTTTGCCGCAGCCTGGCCCGCAGTGCCGAGCGCCGCTGCCAGCACTTGAATGCTGTCGAGCCGTTGGCCGGCGTGGGACTGGCCTACATCAATCGCTTGTCGGATTTGTTGTTTGTAGCGGCGCGGTTGATTGCCAAGCGCCAGGGGATTGCGGAGATTTTGTGGCAGGCGGCGAAAAAGCCCGAGGTTTAGTGGAAAGCCATTTCGTCAGATACGCCGCCTTCGCGGGCAGCCCCTGGAGCCTCCGCATATGCAGTAATGCCACTCATTCAAGTGTGAACGCTGCTCCCGTGGCGAGCAAGCTCGCTCGCCACGGGATATGTGTTCGGCATCCCGCACCTGACGAGAGCGGCCATATGTCCCAGACCGTTGCTCCCACAATAGACCTGCTGTGACCACATTACGTGTGAACACCAAAGATCTAATGTGGGAGCTTGCTCACGATGACGCCAGTAGCCTCACCGCGTATTCAAGCCTCTGGCCAGAACGCCCGGATCCCCGCCACGCCCTGCGCGCCTGCTTCCCAAGCCTTTTGCCGCTCGGCAGGGCCAACACCGCCCAGCAGAAACACCGGCTTGCTGAACCCGGCAATCAGCTGTGAGGCCTGTTCCCATCCCAGCGGTACTGCATCGGGGTGAGTCTGGGTCGGCTGGACCGGCGACAGGGTGACGAAATCCACTCCCATCTGTTCGGCCAGGCTCAATTCCTCAGCGTTGTGGCAGGACGCCGCCAGCCAGCGCGACGCGGGCAGTGGACGCCCGGCGCTGGCGTACTTGCGCAGTTGAGCCGCCGTGATGTGCCAGCCGGCGGACGGGAAGTCGCCCAACCACTCGAACGGCCCCTTGAGCATCAGTTGCGCCTTGCCGGCACACAATCCCACCGCATCCACCGCCAGATCGCGATACTTGGGATCGTAGCCATTGGGTGCGCGCAACTGGATCAGCTTGACCCCTCCGGCAATGGCCTTCTGGATACCCCGCAACATCACCGGGGTTTCCAGATCATCCGGGGTGATCAGGTACTCGCTCGGCAAACGGGCCGCCGCGACAATCGGCTGGTTGGCCGCCGGAAACTCGTAGTTGCCCAGCTCACGCCCGGTCACCCAGGCCAATGGCTGGCCTTCAGCGCCGTGGGGCTCACCGGTAAACGCCGAGACCTCCCAGACATCCAGCAGCACCTGCTTGTCCGGGTAATCATGGTGAACCGTGATCAGCGGCCGTGCTGCCGTGACCACAATCCCCAGCTCTTCGTGCAGTTCGCGGGCCAGCGCAACCTGCACGGCTTCGCCCTCCTCGACCTTGCCGCCGGGAAACTCCCACAATCCGCCCTGGTGCTGGGCATCAGCACGGCGAGCGATCAGGATCTTGCCACCGGCATCACGGATGACCGCTGCCGCTACATGAACTCGTTTCACCGCCCTGCTTCCTCTAGACCGGCTTTCTGCCAGACCTTGAAGGCTGGCCACTGGTAAATCGTCTCGACATACGCCGCATCGACCGCTGGCAACTCGACCTGATAGGTGCGCAGGCGCACGGCAATCGGTGCGAAGAAGGCATCGACCAGGCTCACCTCACCGAACAGGAACGGACCGCTTTCGCTCGAAGCGGCGCGGCATTCGGCCCACAGCGCCAGCATGCGCTCGATTTCCGTCTTCACTTCAGGCGGCATCGGCGACAGCGGTGCGTCGCGGCTCAAGTCGAACGGCATGTTGCCGCGCATGGCAAAGAAACCGCTGTGCATTTGCGCACAAGCTGAACGGGCCTGGGCACGGGCGGCGATGTCCTTGGGCCAGAGACTGGCACTCGGGAAACGTTCGACCAGGTACTCAGCGATGGCCAGCGAGTCGGCGATGGTGCCGTGCTCGGTTTTCAGCAAGGGAACCTTGGCGGTTGGCGAATGCTTGAGCAGTTGCTCGCGGGTATCGGGCTGGTTGAGCTTGATCAGCTCTTCGGTGTAGCTAGCGCCGGCCAGGTCAAGGGCCAGTGCAGCACGCAGGGACCAGGATGAGTGCAATTTGTCGCCGATGATCAGGTGATAACTCATGTTCGGGACCTTTTGAAGTAGGAAACATGCCAGTCTAGTTAGCGACTGACAAACCGCCATCGCGAGCAGGCGGCGCTCCGTCTGCTCGCGATGGGGGCGACACGATCCAAGCGTGATTACGTCCGGTATTCGGCGTTGATTTTCACGTACTCGTGGGACAGGTCAGTGGTCCAGATGGTTTCGCTGCAATCACCACGACCCAGTTCGATACGAATGGTGATTTCTTCACGCTGCATCACGGCCGAGCCCTGGGCCTCCGTGTAGGTCGCTGCACGGGCACCCCGGCTGGCGATACACACTTCACCCAGGAACACGTCGATCTTGCTCACGTCCAGGTTCGGCACGCCGGCACGACCTACCGCCGCCAGGATACGACCCCAGTTCGGATCGGAGGCGAACAGCGCAGTCTTGATCAACGGCGAGTGTGCCACGGTGTAGCCGACATCCAGGCATTCCTGGTGATTGCCGCCGCCGTTGACTTCGACAGTAACGAACTTGGTGGCACCTTCGCCGTCACGCACAATGGCCTGCGCCACATCCATGCACACCTCGAACACTGCCTGCTTGAGCGCCGCGAACAACGGACCTTCGGCGGTGGTGATTTCCGGCAACGCAGCCTTGCCGGTGGCGATCAGCATGCAGCAATCGTTGGTCGAGGTGTCGCCGTCGATGGTGATGCGGTTGAACGACTTGTTCGCGCCGTCCAGCATCAGGTTCTGCAGTACCTCGCGGGAGACCTTGGCGTCGGTGGCAATGTAGCCGAGCATGGTCGCCATGTTCGGGCGAATCATGCCGGCGCCTTTGCTGATGCCGGTCACGGTGACGGTCACGCCATCGTGCTGGAACTGGCGGCTCGCCCCCTTGGGCAGGGTGTCGGTGGTCATGATCCCGGTGGCCGCGGCTTCCCAGTTGTTTTCCGACAGGTCGTCCAGCGCCGCTTGCAGGGCGCCTTCGATCTTCTCGACCGGCAGCGGTTCGCCAATCACGCCCGTGGAGTACGGCAACACCAGGCTTGCATCAACGCCGGTCAGCTCTGCCAGCTTGGCGCAGGTGCGCTCGGCGGCGGCCAGGCCCGGCTCACCGGTACCAGCATTGGCGTTGCCGGTGTTGGTCAACAGGTAGCGCACCGGGCCTTGTACGCGTTGCTTGGCCAGGATCACCGGTGCCGCGCAAAAGGCGTTCAGCGTGAACACACCGGCAACGGTCGAGCCTTCAGCACAGCGCATGACCACAACATCCTTGCGCCCGGGGCGCTTGATGCCAGCCGAGGCGATACCGAGTTCAAAACCGGCAACCGGGTGCAACGTTGGCAAAGGACCAAGACCAACAGCCATGAATGCGCTCCTCAATAGGTGATGTCTGCACCGTCGCCACGACGGTGTTTCGAATGGTAAAACGCCGCGACGGCTGATGCCGGTCGCGGCGCGGGTATTTCAGCGTATGAAACGGGTTTTACTGGATCTGCCCGTGGCAATGCTTGAATTTCTTGCCCGAACCGCAGTAGCACAGCTCGTTGCGACCCAGCTTCTGCTCGCTACGCACCGGTGCGGTGGCGAGGGCTACATCGACCTCCTCACCGATCAACTCCGGCTGTTCCAGGCCAGGGGCTTCGTCGTGCTGGAACTGCATGCGTGCAGCCAGTGCCTCGGCTTCCTGACGCAGACGCGCTTCTTCTTCGATCGGATCTTCGCGGCGAACCTGAACGTGAGACAGCACACGGATCGAGTCGCGCTTGATCGAATCCAGCAGCTCGGAGAACAGGGCGAACGACTCGCGCTTGTATTCCTGCTTCGGGTTCTTCTGGGCGTAGCCACGCAAGTGGATGCCATGACGCAGGTGGTCCATGGTCGCCAGGTGGTCTTTCCACAGGTCGTCCAGCACGCGCAGAACGATTTGCTTCTCGAAGGTGCGCAGCGCTTCGGCGCCCGCCTGGTCTTCTTTCTCGTTGTACGCCGCAATAAGCTCCTGCATCAGCTTCTCACGCAGGGTTTCTTCGTACAGGTGATCGTCTTCGTCGAGCCATTGCTGGATCGGCAGCTTCACCCCGAAGTCGCTTTCCAGGGCTGCTTCCAGACCAGCAACGTCCCACTGCTCAGGCAACGATTGCGGAGGAATGTGCGCGCTGACGGTAGCGTTGAGCACGTCCTGACGGAAGTCGGCGATGGTTTCACCGATGTTGTCGGCGGCCAGCAACGTGTTACGCATGTGATAGATCACTTTACGCTGTTCGTTGTTGACGTCGTCGAACTCAAGCAACTGCTTGCGAATGTCGAAGTTACGGCCTTCAACCTTGCGCTGGGCCTTTTCGATGGCGTTGGTCACCATGCGGTGCTCGATCGCTTCGCCAGGCTGCATGCCCAAGGCCTTCATGAAGTTTTTCACCCGGTCAGAGGCGAAAATGCGCATCAGGCTGTCTTCCAGCGACAGGTAGAAGCGGCTGGAACCGGCGTCACCCTGACGGCCGGCACGGCCACGCAGCTGGTTGTCGATACGGCGCGATTCGTGACGCTCGGAAGCGATGACCTGCAGGCCGCCCGATTCGAGCACCTGCTGGTGACGCTTCTGCCAGTCGGCCTTGATCTGGGCGATCTGCTCGGGTGTCGGGTTTTCCAGGGTCGCCACTTCCACTTCCCAGTTACCGCCCAACAGGATGTCGGTACCACGACCGGCCATGTTGGTGGCGATGGTCAGGGCGCCCGGACGACCGGCCTGAGCGATGATCTCGGCTTCTTTTTCGTGGAACTTGGCGTTCAGGACCTTGTGCTCGATGCCTTCTTTTTCGAGCAGACGGGACATGTGCTCCGACGTTTCAATCGTCGCGGTGCCCACCAGGACGGGGCGACCCGCCGCCATGCTTTCCTTGATGTCGGCAACGATGGCGGTGTATTTTTCGTCCGCGGTGAGGAACACCAGGTCGTTGTAGTCTTTACGCGCCAGCGGCTTGTTCGGTGGAATGACCATGACCTGCAGGCCATAGATCTGGTGGAACTCGAACGCTTCGGTGTCGGCGGTACCGGTCATGCCGGACAGCTTGTTGTACAGGCGGAAGTAGTTCTGGAACGTGGTCGACGCCAGGGTCTGGCTTTCGGCCTGGATGTTCAGGTTTTCCTTGGCCTCGATGGCCTGGTGCAGGCCTTCGGAGAGACGACGGCCCGGCATGGTACGCCCGGTGTGCTCGTCGACCAGCACTACCTGACCGTCCTGCACGATGTATTCGATGTTGCGATGGAACAGCTTGTGCGCACGCAGGCCGGCATAGACGTGGGTCAGCAGGCTCAGGTTGTGCGCCGAGTACAGGCTCTCGCCTTCAGCCAGCAGGCCGATGCGGGTCAGTACTTCTTCGATGTACTGGTGACCGGCTTCGTTGAGCTCGACCTGGCGGGTCTTCTCGTCAACGGTGTAGTGACCGGCCTTGGTGACGACGCCTTCCTCTTCCTCGACGTGCAACTCCAGCTGCGGGATCAGCTTGTTGACCTCGATGTACAGCTTGGAGCTATCCTCGGCCTGACCGGAGATGATCAGCGGGGTACGGGCTTCGTCGATCAGGATCGAGTCGACTTCGTCGATCACGGCAAAGTTGAGTTCGCGCTGGAATTTTTCTTCCATGCTGAACGCCATGTTGTCGCGCAGGTAGTCGAAACCGAATTCGTTGTTGGTGCCGTAGGTGATGTCGGCGGCGTAGGCGGCACGCTTCTCTTCCGGCGGCTGGAACGGCGTGACCACGCCGACCGTCATGCCGAGGAATTCATAGAGCGGGCGCATCCAGTTGGCGTCACGACGAGCCAGGTAGTCGTTCACGGTTACGACGTGCACGCCATTGCCCGACAGCGCGTTGAGGTAAACACCCAGTGTCGCCACCAGGGTCTTGCCTTCACCGGTACGCATTTCGGCAATCATGCCTTCGTGCAGTGTCATGCCGCCGATCAACTGAACGTCGAAGTGGCGCATGCCCATGACGCGCTTGCCGGCTTCACGGGCTACCGCAAAGGCTTCTGGCAACAGCTTGTCGAGGCTTTCCCCTTTGGCGATGCGGGCCTTGAATTCGTCGGTCTTGGCACGCAATTGATCGTCCGAAAGGGCCACCATTTGCTCTTCGAAGGCATTGACGAGTTGCACCGTCTTGAGCATGCGTTTGACTTCACGCTCGTTCTTGCTTCCAAAAAGTTTCTTTAACAAAGGCGCAAACATATCGGCAGGATCTTCCACACTAAAGGGATGGAGGGCGGCCCCGTGAGTCGCCCGAGCAGCCCTCATGGCCGCATGCGAACGAGCATTCTACCCGGAAACGGTGGTGAGGAAAGTGGCGTTATTCCACGATGCTGGCACAGCGCTGTGAGGGGGCTCACTTAAAATAAGGGCTTTTTACTGAACTTCAAGCCACCCAAGGCAGAAGTTACTCATTGATTTAATGAGTAAAGCGCCAACAAAGCAATGGGGCGAGTGCATCCCGTGCTTTCTGCTACCATGGCGGCTCTGTTACTTCAGGTGTCTGATCATGGCATTTCGCCCTCTTACGGCCAGAGCCCCCGCCGTTCTGCTACGCGAAGCCAAACCGTTAAAAGCCATCCTTGGTCACGCGCAACGCCTGGGTCACTTGCAACGCTTGCTCGAAAGTCAATTGCAACCGGCCGCCCGTGAACACTGTCATGTGGCGTCCTGGCGCGAAGGCAGCTTGCTGCTGATCGTCACCGACGGTCACTGGGCCACCCGCCTGCGCTATCAGCAAAAACGCCTGCAGCGGCAACTACAGGCCTTCGACGAGTTCGCCAGCCTGACGCGGATTCTGTTCAAGGTTCAACCGCCTACCGTGCAGCACGGGGCGGCCGGCCACACCATGGATCTGTCGACCGATGCCGCGGCCACCATCCAGGCCACAGCCGACGGCATCAGCGATCCCAGCCTGCGGGCAGCGCTGGAACGATTGGCGGCTCACGCCAGACCCAAAGACTGATCTTGGCGCATGCTGCTCAACAAAGCGTAAACGCGATCCCCGTGGCGAGCGAGCTTGCTCGCGCTGGCGCGCACAGCGCGCCTTGACGAGGTAATTGCGGTCTAACAGAAAGACCCAGGCGACCGGTTGGGGCTGCTGCGCAGCCCAGCGCGAGCAAGCTCGCTCGCCACGGGGCAGGTGTTCGATACGCGTCTGGGTGGCGAGAGCGAGCCGCGCCTGCCGTCAACGGCGTTTGCTGCCGCCAAGCAACGAGCCCATCAAACCTCGAACCAATTGCCGGCCCAACTGGTTGGCCGCCTGACGCATCGCGGATTTCAGCGCCTGCCCGGCCGCCGTGCCCAGGAATTCGCCAGCCTGCTCGGTGAAGCTCGGTCCCTCGGTAGCCGGCTTGCCCGGAACGACCTCGGCCTCGGGCGCCAGGCCCTTGCGCCCCATCAGCACTTCATACGCCGACTCTCGATCGATCGGTTTGTCATACCGTCCGACCAACGGTGAACTGGCGATCAAGGCCGCGCGCTCGGATTCGCTCAACGGCCCAATCCGCGATTGCGGCGGTGCCACCAGGACTCTCTGGACCATTTCCGGCGTGCCTTTGTCCTGCAGCGTCCCCACCAGCGCCTCGCCAATCCCCAGTTCGGTCAGCACCTCAAGGGCACTGAATGCCGGGTTAGGCCGGAAGCCATCGGCCACTGCCCTCAGGGATTTCTGTTCTTTGGCGGTGAATGCCCGCAGGCCGTGCTGGATACGCAACCCCAGTTGCGCCAGCACGTCATCCGGCAAGTCACCCGGTGACTGGGTGACGAAGTACACGCCCACGCCTTTGGAGCGGATCAGGCGGACCACCTGTTCCAGGCGCTCCTGCAAGGCCTTGGGGGTGTCGGCGAACAGCAAATGCGCCTCATCGAAGAACAGCGCCAGCAGCGGTTTTTCGGCATCGCCACGCTCCGGCAACTGCTCGAACAACTCGGCCAGCAGCCAGAGCAGGAAGGTCGCGTAGACCTTGGGCGCTTCGTGCACCAGGCGACTGGCATCGAGCAGGTGAATCCGCCCGCGACCATCGCTGGCAGGCGCCAGGATATCTTGCAGTTGCAACGCCGGCTCACCGAACAGCGCTTCGGCACCCTGCTGTTCCAGGGTCGCCAGGCGCCGCAACAGCGCCTGGCTCGAGCCGGTGGTCATCAGCGCGGCGTCATCGCCCAGCAACTCGGGATTGTCCTTGAGGTGATTGAGCAGCGCCTTGAGGTCCTTGAGGTCCAGTAACAACAACCCTTCGCGGTCCGCCACCTTGAACGCGGCATAGAGCGCCGACTGCTGGCTGTCGGTCAGCTCCAGCAGGCTGCCCAACAGCAATGGCCCCATTTCACTCAAGGTAGTACGCAATGGATGGCCGGACTGACCATGGATATCCCACAGTGTGACCGGATAGGCCGCGGGCGAGTAATCGAGCCACGGCATGCCGGCGATCCGCTCGGCCACCTTGCCCTGTGGATTGCCCGCGGCCCCCAGCCCACACAAGTCACCCTTGATGTCCGCGGCAAATACCGCCACGCCGGCATCACTGAAGGCCTCGGCCAAGCGTTGCAGGGTGACCGTTTTCCCGGTCCCTGTGGCACCGGCCACCAGGCCGTGGCGATTTGCCAGGCGCATCGCCTGGGCAATCGGTTGCCCCTTCAGGTCTGCACCGATAACGAGTTGCAATGAGTCAGGCATTTTGTCACCCATGGTTAAGCTTTGGTCCTACACAGCCGATAGAGATAAGCGAGAGACCAGACTGATAATCAGGTCCGATAATTCCCTAAGGAAAGACGGAAATATCAACTTACGTGAACCAGCGCCTATTTTGCGCGCTTTTTATCGCAACACGCCCAACACAATAAGACCTTAGCGGACACCACAAGCCATGAATAAAAATCTGCGCTTCAGCCACAAAATCCTGCTTGCCGCCGCCCTCATCGTCATTGCCGCGTTCGCCACATTTACGCTGTACAACGACTACCTGCAGCGCAATGCGATTCGCCAGGACCTCGACAGTTACCTGCATGAAATGGGCGATGTCACGGCGAGCAACATCCAGACCTGGCTGACCGGGCGCATTCTTCTGGTCGAAAACCTGGCCCAGAACATCGCCATCGACGCCGAAGACACCCAGGTTGCCGCACTGCTGGAACAGAAAGCCCTGACGTCGACCTTCATGGCGTCCTACCTGGGTGATGCCGGTGGCAGCTTCACCATCCGCCCGGACGTGAAAATGCCGGACGGCTTCGACCCGCGTGTTCGCCCCTGGTACAAAGGCGCTGAAAACAGCCCCATGGCTACCCTGACCGAACCCTATGTCGATGCGGCAACCGGCCAGACCATTATTTCCATCGCCACGGCCTCGAAAAAAGCCGGTAAAAGCGTGGGCGTCGTGGGTGGCGACCTGAGCCTGCAGACCCTGATCGACAACCTCAAGGCCCTGGACTTCGACGGCATGGGCTATGCCTTCCTGGTCAGCGCCGACGGCAAGATCCTGGTGCACCCGGACAAAGCCCTGGTGATGAAGTCCCTCACCGAGGCCTTCCCACATAACACCCCGCGCATCAGCAGCGACTTCACCGATGTCGAGGTCGATGGGAATACGCGAATTGTCACCTTCACCCCTATCAAAGGCCTGCCATCGGTCAACTGGTACATCGGCCTGTCGGTAGACAAGGACAAAGCCTACGCCATGCTCAACGATTTCCGTGCCTCGGCAATCGTTGCCACGGTGATCGCGGTCGCCATCATCATCGCCTTGCTGGGCATGCTGATCCGTATCCTGATCCAGCCGCTGCACGTCATGACCCGCGCCATGCAGGACATTGCCGATGGTGAAGGCGACCTGACCCGGCGCCTGAGCATCCAGAACCAGGACGAATTCGGCCAACTCGGCAACGCCTTCAACCGCTTTGTCGAACGCATCCACGGCTCGATCCGCGAAGTCTCGTCGGCCACCGAACAGGTCAACGAAGTCGCTTTGCGGGTGGTCAGCGCCTCCAACTCCTCGATGCTCAACTCAGACGAACAATCGAGCCGTACCAACAGCGTGGCCGCCGCGATCAACCAGTTGGGCGCCGCCGCCCAGGAAATCGCCCGTAATGCGGCGCAAGCCTCGCACCAGGCCAGCGACGCCCGCAGCCTGGCCGAAGACGGCCAGCAAGTGGTCGACCGCAGCATTGCGGCGATGAATCAACTGTCGAAGATGCTCAGCGCCTCCAGCACCAATATCGAGTCGCTGAACAGCAAGACCGTGAACATCGGTCAGATTCTCGAAGTGATCACCAGCATTTCCCAGCAAACCAATCTGCTGGCGCTCAACGCTGCCATCGAAGCGGCACGGGCCGGTGAAGCCGGTCGCGGGTTTGCGGTGGTGGCCGATGAGGTGCGCAACCTGGCGCACCGTACCCAGGAGTCGGCACAACAGGTTCAGACCATGATCGAGGAGCTGCAAGTCGGCGCCCGCGAATCGGTCAGCACCATGGGGGACAGTCAGCGTCATAGCCAGGACAGCGTGGAAATCGCCAACCTGGCCGGTGAGCGCCTGAACAGCGTCACGTTGCGTATCGGCGAAATCGACGGCATGAACCAGTCGGTGGCCACCGCGACCGAGGAGCAGACCGCCGTGGTGGAGTCCATCAACATGGACATCACCGAGATCAATACCCTGAATCAGGAAGGCGTGGAAAACCTGCAATCCACCTTGCGCGCGTGCTCCGACCTGGAACAACAGGCGGCGCGACTCAAGCAGTTGGTCGGCAGTTTCCGGATTTAAAGCCCTTCAGGGCTTGTTCGTCGGTCAGTCCGTACCTGCAACAGTAGGTGCGGACGCCTCCTGCAACTGCTCCCAGAGCTCGGCGGCACCAGGGAACTCGGTGCCATCCTCGACACTCAGGTCATCCAGGTCGTAGCGACTCAGACAACCCTCTCCCAGGGTCGCGGGAGCCCTGGAGGTTGCTTTATCCAGTGGATCCGTCATTTCCCCTGCCTCCCCCAGACCGAGTGACGCAGAGCGTCACAGGCGGCATTCCCACGCAGAGCGCGGGAACGATCAGGGCCTGGAGCGATGAACGCCCAGGCCCTTGTCTTTACAACCGCTGCGTCCGATCAGAACACCACGGTCTTGTTGCCGTGCACCAGCACGCGATCTTCCAGGTGATAACGCAAGCCGCGGGCCAGCACCATCTTCTCGACATCACGGCCGAAGCGCACCATGTCTTCAATACTATCGCTGTGGCTGACGCGAACCACGTCCTGCTCGATGATCGGGCCGGCATCCAGCTCTTCGGTGACGTAGTGGCAGGTGGCGCCAATCAGCTTCACGCCACGCATCGAGGCCTGGTGGTAAGGCTTGGCCCCCACAAACGACGGCAGGAAGCTGTGGTGAATGTTGATGACCTTGTGCGCATACTCGCTGCACAGCTCAGGCGGCAGGATCTGCATGTAGCGCGCCAGCACCACGACTTCAGCATCGTGCTGTTTGACCAGGCGCGAGACTTCGGCAAACGCCGGCTCTTTGTTCTGTGGGTCAACCGGCACATGGAAATAAGGAATACCGTGCCACTCGACCATGCTGCGCAGGTCGTTATGGTTGGAAATCACACAGGCGATTTCGCAGTCCAGTTCGTCGCTGTGCCAGCGGTGCAGCAAATCTGCCAGGCAGTGGGACTCACGGCTGGCCATCAGGACAACGCGCTTTTTCTGCGCGGTGTCGGTGATACGCCAGTCCATCGAGAACTCTTCGGCAATCGGCGCAAACGCCTCGCGGAATGCCTCAAGGCCGAATGGCAGCGAATCGGCACGAATTTCGTGACGCATGAAGAACCAGCCACTGAGATTGTCCGAGTGATGGCTCGCTTCAGTGATCCAGCCATTGTGTGACGCCAGAAAGTTACTGACTTTAGCAACGATGCCGACGCGGTCCGGGCAAGCAATCACTAGCCGAAAAGTGCGCATGGGGGGAAAACTCCAGAACTTCGCAAAGGCCGCCATTCTAGCGATTGCGCAGCAAAACTGCAGTACTCCCGAACAATCGCGGGATGTGCCCACCCCGTGATCGGGGCTGGTCCAGCCGGATTTCCACGCTCGATTCCGATGCCGACACCATTGAAAAACGGACAAAAAGGATTGTGTGAGTAACTGTAATCATCCTCACAGAAGTTTTAACTGTCAGTCATTTTTTCATGCCATCGACATTAATCACCGCAAATAAAAGTTTGCATTAATGTTTACTTGATGAAACACCCTGACTATTATTGCGCCACTGTCTTCCCCGCTACTCAGCGCCCAACATAAGGTAATCCTCATGTCCCTGATCAACGAATACCGCGCCACCGAAGAAGCTATCAAAGAGCTGCAGGCCCGTTTGAAGAACCTGTCCCAAGACGACAAACTGCAAACCGAGCTGGAATTCGAAGGTAAACTGCGTACCCTGATGGGCGAATACTCCAAATCCCTGCGCGACATCATCGCCCTGCTGGATCCGGAATCGAAAGTTAAAGCCCCGCGCGGCGCAGTCAAAACTACCGGCACCAAACGTGCTCGCAAGGTTAAACAATACAAAAACCCGCACAACGGCGAAGTCATCGAAACCAAAGGTGGCAACCACAAGACGCTGAAAGAGTGGAAAGCCAAGTGGGGCGGTGACGTGGTTGAAAGCTGGGCTACCCTGCTGGGCTAAGCCTCGACGCGTATCGCAGGTTCACTTGCGAACACCAGAAACGCCAGCGAGAGCTGGCGTTTTTTTATGCCCGGCATTCGCCGGCTTCATGCCGTGGTTTCAAAGATTCAAACGTTTACGTAATTCGTCTGCGTACTCACGCCACTCATCCAGCACCTGACGCTGAGTATTCGTGGCACTAAGCGCCCATTGCTCCATCGCCTCATGAAAGTCCTGCAGAGTATTGGGGGCCCCCCATCGAGGGTCCGACAATCGTTGCTGGCAGAATAATTTCCAGCGTTCTTGCTCCGTCGCATTCAACGTATCGGGGAAGTTACGTGCGCGATATCGAAATAACAATTCCGGCAACCGCTCATCATCGAACGGCCATTGTTCTTGTGCTAATTGCAGCGGATCGGCCGCTCTGACTTGCTCGCATAAACGTCGATCTCGATCCCCGATGAAGCCGTCGTACAACTGTTGCTCGGGATCCTCGCTCGGCGTGAAATCATCACGGGCATAAATGGCCGAAACTTTGTCTCGCCATAGTTCCTGTGCGTCACTTAGCCGCAGTGCCCGCGCCTGATACAACGCCATATCCAGTTGCAGTCGTTGCTGATCCTCGCCGCGCAACACCGATAACGGTGCCACCACCGGACAACGGTTGATTTGAATCAGCTTGAGCGGCACCGGCAACTCACCCTCGCCAAGGTCTTCATGACGGGTATATAGGCGCTCACGCAAGGTCTCGGCGTCCAGGTCCAGCAACCCCTGCGGATCCAGATGCAGGTCGCAGACAATCAAGGCATTGCGATTGCGCGGATGCCAGGCCAGTGGAAGGACAACCCCCACATAACTACGGGCAGCCGAAAAGCGTCCGGAAATATGCACCATCGGTTGCAACAGACGGACTTGATCCATGACTTTCTGCTTGCTGCGCAACGTGAACAGCCAGTCGTAGAGCCTGGGCTGTTTGTCCCGGATCAACCGCGCCAGGGCAATGGTTGCGCGCACATCGGACAATGCATCGTGGGCCTGGCCATGATCGATGCCATTGGCGGCCGTCAGGCGCTCGAGCTTCAAGGTGACGCGGCCATCCTCCTGCGGCCAGACGATACCGTCCGGGCGCAACGCATACGCGGCACGCACGACATCGATCAGGTCCCAACGACTGTTACCGCCCTGCCACTCTCGCGCATAGGGATCGAAAAAATTGCGGTAGAGGCTGTAGCGGGTCATTTCATCGTCAAAGCGCAAGGTGTTGTAACCGGCGCCACAGGTCCCGGGGGCCGCGAGCTGCCCATGCACCCGGGTCATGAAATCGGCTTCACACAGCCCCTGCCCGGCCAGCCGGCCCGGGGTAATCCCGGTAATCACACACGCCGCCGGGTGAGGCAGGATGTCGTCGCTGGGCTGGCAATAGAGATTGACCGGCTGATCGATCTCGTTGAGGTCGAAATCGGTGCGAATGCCGGCCACTTGCAGCGGACGGTCGCGGCGCGGTGTGATGCCAGTGGTTTCGTAGTCGTACCAGAAGATGGAGGTCACGGGCTGTTCCTGAACTTGAGACCGGCGAAGTCTAGGCGCTCTAGCGCTGCGCCGACCAGTCCTCTTGTCATTCAAGCCGTTATCGCCAACACCTTGTCAGACAGCGTTATCTCATTCCCGGGCGAAGTAACCGACCCTCATGACAGCTGAACCTCACACCGAGGCCGACACGGGATAAAAGCTGAAATAGTGCCGCAAGCCACTCACCACCTGCCCGTATTCAGGCGGTACATGCTCTATCACGAACCCGGCATCATAATGATGGGGTGTCGCATCTTCATGGCACCACAAGCAACAGGCCCGCAGGTCGATCACTTGCACGACGCCGTCGATGGCGGGAATCTTCAAGCGCAAATCAAACACCGCGCCCACCATCATCGGCAACTGGCTGATGAGCATCAGCCCGTCTTCGCAGACACTGCCAATAGAGCCCATGGGCTTGTCGGTGACGCGGTTGAATACTTTCAGAAAACACGGCAACTGGTGCCGCTCGATCCGGCGTTCTGTGAACATGCTGGGTATCGCTTTGCCAGGACCCTTGAGCAGAGTCGCATTAATGCTTCGCAACGGCCCGCATCGCCGGCGCGCTGTGCCTGATTCCGGAGGCGAACACCCTTGTTATCGAGGTGCTCGCATGATCTGTGCCGTTCACAGGTATCAACGACATTCGGGGTCAACACTCCAAACGTCTTGATCGAATACTAGCTCAAGGACGGCGCACGACCAGCCTTCAAATGATAATCAACATCACAGAGGCGCGGGTGTGCTCCTGGCACTGCTTCGTGCTGGATACCAGCCCAACGACTGCAGGGTCTCCAGGCGTGCACGGGCACGGTAGGCGTACTCGTTGTCGGGATACCGGGCCATGATGAACTGGTAGGTCTGGGCGGCGTCGACGTACAGTTTCTGACGTTCCAGGCACTGCCCGCGCAGCATCGAGACCTCAGGCTGAATATAACGCCGCGCGCGGCTGTCACGGTCGACCTGGGACAGTTCGAGCATGACACGCTCGCAGTTGCCGGCGTCATAGGCGCGGTAGGCGGTGTTCAGGTGATGGTCCATCGACCAACGGGTGCAACCCACGGCACTGAGGGCAAGGGCAGCTATGAGCACGAATCGCATGGGAGTTCTCCTGTCTTGAGCTCTATATCGACCCGGGGTCAAAAATCTTCAGTGCGGCTTGTTCAATAAAGAAAGCGTTAAGTAGTGCAAACGAACAATGACTACAACTTCGCAGCATAGTAGCCTCACTCAGCGCTTGAACTCAGGAGTCTTTGCATGTCCGTCCGTCGTACTAAAATCGTCGCCACCCTTGGCCCGGCCAGTAACTCGCCGGAAGTTCTCGAACAGCTGATCCTGGCTGGCCTGGACGTTGCCCGCCTGAACTTCTCCCACGGCACCCCCGACGAGCACAAGGCTCGCGCCCAACTGGTCCGTGACCTCGCCGCCAAGCACGGCCGCTTCGTTGCCCTGCTGGGTGACCTGCAAGGCCCGAAAATCCGCATCGCCAAGTTCGCCAACAAGCGCATCGAGCTGAAGATCGGTGATCAGTTCACCTTCTCCACCAGCCATCCGCTGACCGAAGGCAACCAGCAAGTGGTCGGCATCGACTACCCGGACCTGGTCAAGGATTGCGGCGTGGGCGACGAGCTGCTGCTCGACGACGGCCGCGTGGTGATGCGCGTTGATACCGCCACCGCCAACGAACTGCACTGCACCGTGACCATCGGCGGCCCGCTGTCGGACCACAAAGGCATCAACCGTCGTGGTGGTGGCCTGACCGCTCCGGCCCTGACTGAAAAAGACAAGGCCGACATCAAGCTCGCCGCCGAAATGCAGGTCGACTACCTCGCCGTGTCATTCCCGCGTGACGCCGCCGACATGGAATACGCCCGTCAACTGCGCGACGAAGCCGGCGGTACTGCCTGGCTGGTAGCCAAGATCGAACGCGCCGAAGCCGTGGCCGACGACGAAACCCTCGACGGCCTGATCAAAGCGTCCGACGCAGTCATGGTGGCCCGTGGTGACCTGGGCGTGGAAATCGGCGACGCCGAACTGGTGGGCATTCAGAAGAAGATCATCCTGCACGCACGCCGTCACAACAAAGCGGTGATCGTGGCGACCCAGATGATGGAGTCGATGATCCAGAACCCGATGCCGACCCGTGCCGAAGTGTCCGACGTGGCCAACGCCGTGCTCGACTACACCGATGCCGTGATGCTCTCGGCCGAAAGTGCCGCTGGCCTGTACCCGCTGGAAGCCGTGCAAGCCATGGCGCGCATCTGCGTCGGCGCTGAAAAGCACCCGACCAGCAAAACCTCCAGCCATCGCATCGGCAAAGTGTTCGAAAGCTGCGACCAGAGCATCGCCCTGGCCGCCATGTACACGGCCAACCACTTCCCGGGCGTCAAGGCGATCATCGCGCTGACCGAAAGTGGCTATACCCCCCTGATCATGTCGCGTATCCGCTCTTCGGTGCCGATCTACGCGTTCTCCCCGCACCGCGAGACCCAGGCCCGCGCGGCCATGTTCCGCGGCGTCTACACCGTACCGTTCGACCCGGCGTCCTTGCCGCCTGAGCAAGTCAGCCAGGCCGCCATCGACGAGTTGCTGGCACGTGGCGTGGTCGAGAAAGGCGACTGGGTCATCCTGACCAAGGGCGACAGCTACCACACCATCGGCGGCACCAACGGCATGAAGATCCTGCACGTTGGCGACAAGATGGTCTGAGTGATCGGTTGCTGAAAAACAAAAGCCCCGCCATGAGAATGGCGGGGCTTTTTGTATTCTGATCCAACAAACGGATTACCTGATCGGGCCTCATCGCGGGCAAGCCCAGCCACCGCAAACTCAATGTCGGTTGATAAACCCCGACAACGCGGCAATCGCTTCCGGCGAACGCAACCGTTGGACAAACAACTTGCCCTCCTCCTCGACCACCGCACGCAGCCGTTCGCGGTCGGGGGCTTTCATCAGCTGCTTGCTGATACGCACCGCTTCCGGTGGCAGCTTGTCGAAACGCAACGCCATCTCGCGGGCCTTGGCGAAGGTAGCCTCTGCGTTCGGCAATGCCTGGGTGGCAATGCCCCAAGCGGCAGCCTGCTCACCGTTGAAACTTTCACCCAACAGCAACAGCTCGGCGGCTTTGGCCTGGCCGAGCAACTGAGGCAGGATCAGGCTTGAGCCAAACTCGGGGCACAGCCCCAGGTTGACGAATGGCATGCGCAACTTGGCATCCGCGCTGACATAAACCAGATCGCAATGCAGCAGCAGCGTCGTGCCGATACCCACCGCGGCACCGGCCACGGCGGCAACCACCGGCTTGCGGCATTCCAGCAAGCTGCGCATGAACCGGAACACCGGGCTGTCGAGGTCGCTGGGCGGTTCCTGGATGAAGTCCGCGATGTCGTTGCCGGCGGTAAAGCACTCGTGGCTGCCGGTAATCAGTATCGCCTTGATCTGCGGATCGGCGTCAGCCTGCTGCAAGGCTTCGCCCAACTGACTGTACATCGCACGGGTCAGGGCGTTTTTCTTGTCCGGGCGGTTCAGGCGCAAGGTCAGCAGACCCTGCTCGCGCTCTAGCAAAATGGCGTCGGTCATGGTGAATCTCATGAAAAGAAAATCAGCGTTCAACCACGGGGCAGGAACACATCGGCCAGCAGTTGATTACGCGGCAGCCCCGCCAGGTACAGGCGCCGGGCAAAGGCGTCGACGCTGTCAGGGTGACCGCAGAGTAAAGCCAGGGTCTGCCGGGAAACAAGGCGCAATTGCGCCAAAGCGGCTGACTGCTCGGCCGTCGTCAGCAGTTCGATACAGAGATTTTCACGGCTCGCCGCCAGCGCCGCCAAGGGTTTGGCCAGGTAGTGCTCGCTGGCGTCATGGGCCAGGTGAATGACCCGGATCGGGCCTTGGTGATCCTGGCGCAACGCCTCACGCAACACCCCGAACAATGGCGCCAGTCCGGTGCCGGCAGCCAGTAGCCAGAGGGGTTGGGTTTGCCAGTCGGGATCGTAATGCAGCGCACCGCCGCGCAACTCACCCAGGCGGATCGGGTCACCGATCTTCAGCTGGCGCGCCGCATCGCTGAAGGCCCCCGGCAAGCGGCAATCCAGGTGAAATTCGAGAAAACGATCTTCCTGCGGCAGGCTGGCCAGTGAGTAAGGCCTGGCCACTAGACCGGCCCACAGCACCAGGTGCTGCCCGGCCTGATAACGCAGCGGTCGCTCGGGTTGCAACCGCAGGCGCAGGACGGTGGGGCTCAGCCAGTCTGCGGCCTGGACAACGGCAGGCAAGCCGTCGCGCACGGGATCGAACACCGCCACCTGCAGATCATCGACCACCTCGCACTGGCAGGCCAATCGCCAGCCTTGCTGGCGCTGATCCGCACTCAGCGCATCCGGTCGGCGATCACTGACCTCGCCGTGCAGGCAATGCACCAGGCAGGCGTGGCAACTGCCCGCACGACAGCTGTAAGGCACCTGCATCCCGTTGCGGTTCAAGGCATCGAGCAGGTTGCTACCAGCCGCCACCGTCCATTGCTGTTCGCCCACGCGCAACTCAGGCATCGGCACTTTCCCAGGCCGCGGCGCAGCGGTTACGGCCATCGCGCTTGGCGCGATACAACGCCTGGTCGGCGCGGTGCAACGCGTTGTCCAGATCCTCCTCCGCCTCAAGCAGGGTCATGCCAGCGGACAGACTCAGATCCCGCACGTTCAGGCCGACCAACTCGACGCCAGTGAAAGCGACGCGCAGGCGCTCGCAACAGGTCGTCAGGCGCTCGGGATCGGAATCGGGCAGCAACAACACAAACTCTTCTCCGCCATAACGCGCCACCACATCGCCATCGCGCAGACAGGCGGTGGCGACAGCCGCGAAGGCCTGCAACACCTGATCGCCGGCCGCATGACCGTGGAGATCATTGATGCGTTTGAAATGATCAAGGTCAATCAGCGCCAGGCCATGCGCGACGCCAGGCTCCATGCGCTGCAGTTCGCGGGTCGCCAGGCGCAGAAAATGCCGTCGATTGAACAAGCCGGTCAACTCATCGGTGGCCACCAGGTCTTCGAGCTGGCGCATCATCCCGCGCAAGGTGTCCTGATGCGCCTGCAAGGCAAATCGTCGTTGCCGCATGCGCAGGCGCGAGGCCTGAACATAACTGGCATACAGCGCCAGCCAGACCAGCACGATAAACAGCACACAGACTTGCAGCGCCGCCAGCGCCGGGTCCGCCAGCTCGAAGTGATAACCTTCCCAGAGGTTGATGCCGGCAAAGCTGAAGAACACCAGGGCCGCACAGCGGACAAACGTTCGACGCGGCAAGTGGAACAGTCCGAACAATAGAATCAGGACGTAGAACACCAGGAAGGCACCACGGGCCGAGTCCAGGTAGGCAATGAGCCAGCTCTGCCAACCGATCCCCAGCAGCACCTGGACTTCAGTCAGGCTGGGATCGGCAAAGCGCAGGTTGCGCCCGGTATAGAACAGTGTAAACAGCAGCGACTGGCAAGCTATCACCAACACCGTGCCGATCACCGCGCCCAGCACGGAGCCTTGGTAATGCCCGCTGAGAACGGCCAGCCACAGCAGCAGTAACGCCAGCGCATACGTGCCCGTCGCCAGAATGAAGCGCTTGAGCAAAAGACTCTGGATCGCGTTATGGGCCAATCGTTGACTCACCGTGCAGAGGATGGCTGATAAGAGTGTCCTACCCTAAAAGGCCTGCTGTCACTTTAGTGTTGCTGCTCGAAAATGACCATTCAATTTTCGGGGCGTCCCCCTCGCCCCCCCCGCGATCCAGGCATGCGACCTTCGTTTGACTGCCGGCGGGTGTGCCCGGCCTTGATGCACGGTATACTGCCGCGCCTTTTTAGCGTCGCGCCAGCAACCCCGGCGTGCCTTGAAAGGTGTTTGCAGCCGACCGATGCACCCCAACTGCAAGCACCTTTATTAAATGTTCCCGTCTTTTAGAGGAGCGCGACTCATGACCGTGATCAAGCAAGACGACCTGATTCAGAGCGTTGCTGACGCCCTGCAGTTCATTTCCTACTACCACCCCGTGGACTTCATCCAGGCGATGCACGAGGCCTACCTGCGCGAAGAGTCGCCGGCAGCCCGCGATTCGATCGCGCAGATCCTGATCAACTCGCGCATGTGCGCCACCGGCCACCGCCCGATCTGCCAGGACACCGGTATCGTTACCGTGTTTGTCCGCGTGGGCATGGACGTGCGCTGGGATGGCGCGACCATGAGCCTGGACGACATGATCAACGAAGGCGTGCGTCGCGCTTACAACCTGCCGGAAAACGTCCTGCGTGCCTCGATCCTCGCCGACCCGGCGGGCGCTCGTAAAAACACCAAGGACAACACCCCGGCGGTGATCCACTACTCGATCGTCCCGGGTAACACCGTGGAAGTCGACGTGGCGGCCAAGGGCGGCGGCTCCGAGAACAAGTCGAAAATGGCCATGCTCAACCCGTCCGACTCGATCGTCGACTGGGTGCTCAAGACCGTTCCGACCATGGGCGCTGGCTGGTGCCCACCGGGCATGCTGGGTATCGGTATCGGCGGCACCGCCGAGAAGGCCGCTGTCATGGCCAAGGAAGTGTTGATGGAATCCATCGACATTCACGAGCTCAAGGCCCGTGGTCCGCAGAACCGCATCGAAGAAATCCGCCTGGAGCTGTTCGAGAAGGTCAACCAGCTGGGCATCGGCGCCCAGGGCCTCGGTGGCCTGACCACCGTGCTCGACGTGAAGATCATGGACTACCCGACCCACGCCGCGTCCCTGCCGGTGTGCATGATCCCGAACTGCGCCGCGACCCGTCACGCGCACTTCGTGCTCGACGGTTCCGGCCCGGCGTCCCTGGAAGCGCCACCGCTGGACGCCTACCCGGAAATCGTCTGGGAAGCCGGCCCCTCGGCCCGTCGCGTCAACCTCGACACCCTGACCCCGGAAGAAGTGCAGAGCTGGAAGCCGGGCGAAACCGTCCTGCTCAACGGCAAGATGCTCACCGGTCGCGACGCGGCGCACAAGCGCATGGTCGAGATGCTGAACAAGGGCGAAACCCTGCCGGTAGACCTCAAGGGTCGCTTCATCTACTACGTCGGCCCGGTTGATCCGGTGCGCGACGAAGTGGTTGGCCCGGCTGGCCCGACGACGGCGACGCGGATGGACAAGTTCACCCGCCAGATCCTCGACCAGACCGGCCTGCTGGGCATGATCGGCAAGTCCGAGCGCGGTCCGACCGCCATCGAGGCGATCAAGGACCACAAAGCCGTTTACCTGATGGCCGTGGGCGGCGCGGCTTACCTGGTGGCGCAAGCGATCAAGAAGTCCCGCGTTGTCGCGTTCGCCGAACTGGGGATGGAAGCCATCTACGAGTTCGACGTCAAAGACATGCCAGTGACCGTTGCGGTCGACAGCAAGGGCGAGTCGGTGCACATCACCGGCCCAGCCATCTGGCAGCAGAAAATCAGTGAAAGCCTGGCGGTAGAAGTGCAGTAAGAAGCACTTCACCCCTGGAACAAGGAAGCCGTGCTGTTTGCAAAAACAGCGCGGTTTTTTTATGCGCCTCTGTAGCCCTCCATCCCATAGGGTCTTGTCGAGCTTTCACAGGTGATGCCGGTGTAATCCCACTTCAGGGCTTCATTCGTTGCAACACGCCGATGGCATTTGAGCCAGGCAAAGGTTTCTGAATGGTTCGCCAGCGACTTCGGTCAAGTGCTGATGGAGCACTGCATGCTATCGTGCGCACCCCGAACCTGTAGCCTGTGCCAACAGCATGCCGACCCTTTTTCGCCCCCTGCGCCTGACGCTCTACATCCTGCTCATCGTTGCCGGCACCGTCCTGGTGACTAGCGCGGCCATGCGTCACGCTGAGCGTCAGGCCCAGGAAGACGACGCCCAGCGCGCCAATCAGCAACTGGCGTTGTACGCCAACTCCCTGCACACCCTGATCGAACGTTACCGCGCCCTGCCCGCCGTACTGGCACTGGACCCGGAGCTGCGTTCGGCCCTGGATGGCCCGGTGAGTGCGCAGCAACAGGACTCACTGAACCGCAAACTCGAAAAAATCAACGGCGCGGCAGAGTCCTCCACCCTCGAACTGCTCGATCGCACCGGCCTTGCGGTGGCCGCCAGCAACTGGCGTCTGCCCAGCAGCTACGTCGGCCACAACTACGGCTTTCGCCCCTATTTCAGCCAGACCCGCAGCCAGGGTGCCGGGCGCTTCTATGCGGTGGGTGTGACCAGCGGGATTCCCGGCTACTTCTTGTCCAGTGCGGTCACCAACGATAACGACGAGTTTCTCGGCGCCATGGTGGTAAAGCTCGAATTTCCGGAGCTGGAGCGCGAATGGCGCCAGGGCAGCGACACGCTGCTGGTCAGCGATGCCCGCGGTATTGTATTTATCGCCAACCAGCCGGGCTGGCGCTATCGCCTGCTGGAAACCCTGTCGGACACCGATCGTGCCGAGCTCAAGGCCACGCGCCAGTACGATAAGCAAGCGCTCGTCCCGCTGGCCCATCAAATGATCCGGCGGTTTGACGACAACAGCTACCTGGCCCGCGTCGACGGCCCGCAGGGCTCGGCCGAGTACCTGTGGGAGTCACTGCCACTGAGTGCCGAAGGCTGGACCCTGCACCTGTTGCGCCGCCCCCAGGTCACCTTCGAGGACTTGCGCAACGCGGGGCTTGCCGCCGCCGGACTGTGGCTGACCCTGGTGTTCCTGCTGCTGTTTCTCAGTCAGCGCTGGCGCCTGGCCAAGTTACGCCAGCGCAGTCGCGAAGAGCTCGAACGCCTGGTCGAAGAACGCACCCGCGACCTGCGTACCGCGCAGGACGGCCTGGTGCAGTCGGCCAAACTTGCCGCGCTGGGACAAATGTCGGCGGCCCTGGCCCATGAAATCAACCAGCCACTGACCGCTCAACGCATGCAATTGGCAACCTTGCGCCTGCTGCTTGAGCATGGGCGGGTCGATGATGCCTACAAAGCACTGAAACCGGTGGACGACATGCTGACCCGCATGGCGGCCCTCACCGGCCACCTGAAAACCTTCGCCCGCAAAAGCCCCAGCGGCTTGCGCGAGCAACTGGACCTGGCGGCAGTGGTCGATCAATCCTTGCAGTTGCTCGATACCCGCGTGCGCGATGAACAGGTCGACTGCGTGGTGCAACTGACCCGTCCAGCCTGGGTCCGCGGCGACGCGATCCGGCTGGAACAGGTCATGATCAATCTGCTGCGCAACGCCCTCGACGCCATGCGTGACAAACCGCTCAAGCGGCTGCACATCCAACTCGAAGCCGATGATCAACTGTGGCGCCTGAGCGTTGCCGACAGCGGTGGCGGTATCGCCGAGCAGGACCTGCCGAATGTGTTCGACCCCTTCTTCACCACCAAGCCGGTGGGTGATGGCCTGGGCCTCGGACTGGCCGTATCCTTTGCCATCATCCATGAACTCGGTGGCCGCCTGAACGCCGACAACCAAGCCGATGGCGCGATCTTCACCGTCACCCTGCCGATCGATCTGGAGGCGCACATTCAATGCTGAACTCGGTAATCCTGGTTGATGACGAACGCAGTATCCGCGACGCGGTCGAGCAGTGGCTGAGCCTCTCGGGGTTCGACGTCAAACTGTTCAGCCGCGCCGAAGAATGCCTGGCGCACCTGCCCGCCCACTTCCCCGGGGTGATTCTCAGCGATGTGCGCATGCCAGGCATGAGTGGCCTTGAATTGCTGGCGAAACTGCAACACCAGGACGTGGACTTGCCGGTGATCCTGCTGACCGGTCATGGCGATGTGCCGATGGCGGTCGAAGCCATGCGCGAGGGTGCCTACGACTTCCTCGAAAAGCCCTTCAGCCCCGAGACCTTGCTCAACAGCCTGCGCCGGGCGCTGGACAAGCGGCGGCTGGTGCTGGAAAACCGGGCCCTGCACGAACAGGCCGACCACCGCAGCCGACTCGAGGCCAGCCTGCTGGGTGTTTCCAAGGGCTTGCAGACCCTGCGCCGACAAGTGCTGGACCTCGCGGCGCTGCCGGTGAATGTGCTGATCCGCGGCGAAACCGGCAGTGGCAAGGAACTGGTAGCCCGCTGCCTGCATGATTTTGGCTCGCGCGCCGATAAGCCCTTTGTGGCCCTGAACTGTGCGGCGATCCCCGAGCAACTGTTCGAGGCCGAGCTGTTCGGCCACGAAAGCGGCGCCTTCACCGGCGCCCAGGGCAAACGCATCGGCAAACTGGAATACGCCGATGGCGGCACCCTGTTCCTCGATGAGATCGAAAGCATGCCGTTGGCGCAGCAGGTCAAACTGCTGCGGGTGCTGCAGGACAAAAAGCTTGAGCGACTGGGCGCCAACCAGAGCATTGATGTCGACCTGCGCATCATCGCCGCGACCAAACCCGATCTGCTGGATGAAGCCCGCGCCGGACGTTTTCGCGAAGACCTGGCCTATCGGCTGAACGTTGCGCAGTTGCGCCTGGCGCCGTTGCGCGAGCGCCGTGAAGACATTCCCTTGCTGTACGAACATTTCGCCCAGGCCGCGGCGCAACGACTGGGACGCAGCCACGGGCCCCTGAGCGGTGCGCAATTGAGCCGACTGCTGAGTCACGACTGGCCCGGAAATGTGCGCGAATTGGCCAACGTGGCCGAGCGCCAGGTACTGGGGCTGGACGAACCGGAACCCGCCGCAATCGAGACCGGCCAGTCCCTCGCCGCCCAACAGGAAGCCTTCGAAGCCCAATGCCTGCGCGCCGCGCTGACCCGCCACAATGGCGATATCAAGGCCGTCCTCGAAGAGCTGCAACTGCCACGCCGCACCTTCAATGAAAAAATGCAGCGCCACGGCCTCACCCGAGAGATGTTCCTGCCCTGAGCCCTCGAGCGATCAACACCAATAAGCGGATTTCCGCTCATAAATTCCAGGTGATGAGCGGTATCTCGCTCACAAAAATAACCAAACCCCTCTAAACCGGCCCTCTACGAGTTGGCACAGCTCCTGCAATAGCCCCTGCAGGCTGCGTTTTTGCGCGCTCCACAAAAACAATTAAATGAAGGATCCGTCATGGATAACTCACAAGCCCTGCCTCTTGGGTCGGCTGCTTCGCCTGCCAAAGTAAGAACCACGGCCAGCCGCATCAAATCGATTTTCAGCGGTTCCGTCGGCAACATGGTCGAGTGGTACGACTGGTACGTCTACGCCGCATTCTCCCTGTACTTTGCAAAAGCCTTCTTCCCTGCCGGCTCTTCCACTGCACAGTTAATGAATACCGCAGCGATCTTTGCCGTCGGCTTCCTGATGCGTCCTATCGGTGGCTGGCTGATGGGCATTTACGCCGACCGTGTCGGCCGTAAAGCCGCGTTGATGGCCTCGGTCTACCTGATGTGCTTCGGCTCGTTACTTATCGCCCTGAGCCCGGGCTACGAGACCATCGGTATTGGTGCGCCGATCCTGCTGATCTTTGCCCGATTGCTGCAAGGCCTGTCGGTCGGTGGCGAGTACGGCACCTCCGCCACTTACCTGAGCGAAATGGCGACCAAGGAGCGTCGCGGCTTCTTCTCCAGCTTCCAGTACGTGACCCTGATTTCCGGCCAGCTCATCGCACTGGGCGTGCTGATCGTTCTTCAGCAAACGCTGACCACCGAGCAACTGTATGCGTGGGGCTGGCGTATCCCGTTCGCCATCGGCGCCCTGTGCGCGGTCGTAGCGCTGTACCTGCGTCGCGGGATGGAAGAAACCGAGTCGTTCACCAAGAAAGAAAAGTCCAAAGAAAGCGCCATGCGCACGCTGATGCGTCACCCCAAGGAACTGATGACCGTGGTCGGCCTGACCATGGGTGGCACCCTGGCGTTCTACACCTACACCACCTACATGCAGAAGTACCTGGTGAACACGGTGGGCATGAGCATCAGCGACTCCACCACCATTTCGGCGGCCACCCTGTTCCTGTTCATGTGCCTGCAGCCGATCATTGGCGGCTTGTCGGATAAAATCGGTCGTCGCCCGATCCTGATCGCCTTCGGTGTACTGGGGACCCTGTTCACCGTGCCGATCCTGATGACCCTGCACACCATCCAGACCTGGTGGGGCGCGTTCTTCCTGATCATGGCCGCCCTGATCATCGTCAGCGGCTACACCTCGATCAACGCCGTGGTCAAAGCCGAACTGTTCCCGACCGAGATCCGTGCACTGGGTGTCGGCCTGCCATATGCACTGACCGTATCGATCTTCGGCGGTACCGCTGAATACATCGCCCTGTGGTTCAAGAGCATCGGCATGGAAACCGGCTACTACTGGTACGTCACTGCCTGCATCGCGGTGTCGCTGGTGGTCTACCTGACCATGAAAGACACCCGCAAACACTCGCGGATCGAGACTGACTAACGGCTACTTTTCCGCCAGCTTCTACAGGCTTTGTAGAAGCCGGCGGGTACGCCTGCCACACCGCTTTCTTCCCCTGAATCTTCGACATACCGCTCCTGCAATCTCCCCTCGCCGCACTCCCCCCGCTCCCTCGAAAAAGACACCACTCGGTCATCCCGCGATGATTAATGATCGGTTAATTCCCGGTTGTCATTCTGCTGCCATCTGAATCCCTATCGACGTCTCGTCCGTACAGAGAATGCAGGCCTGGGAAGCCGTGTCTGAAAGCAATCTGCGACACCTAACACATCGAATAAATCGATACATAAAGGCAAATATTTGCGCTTTTTAATCAAATTCATCCGCGTAGTATGAACCCCATACCCAACGCACAACACGTCAACGCACCTGGAGCACACACCATGAAAACCAAACTGATCCTCGCCCTGACCCTCTCCGTACTGGCCGCCAACACCTTCGCCGCCGATGGTTTTGAGCGCACCGGTTCTGCTGTCGCCGCTGACGGTTACGACCGCACGGGCGCTGCCACCCTGGCCGCCGACGGCTTCGACCGCACCCCACAAGGCCAGACCGTTGCCGAAGGTGGACGTGATCGCCTGGAAGAGAAAGGCCTGGTTGAAAATGGCTACGATCGCACCGGTTCCGCCACTGTCGCTGAAGATGGTTTTGACCGCACCGGCTCCGCCACGCTTGCGGCTGACGGCTTTGATCGCACGGGTTCGGCTTCCATCAGCTGACATTTGAACGCGGCATCACAGCCCGGCCTCGCCGGGCTTAGTCGTTTTTACGGGGTAGGATCCCGAGCAAAAAAGCCTTGGAGTAATCCGCACACGCCTTGCACTATTGCACCCTTTCCCCGCCCTGGAACCGCGCCTATGCCTGACGATATCCACTTCTACGAACCCGCCTTGGGCCACGGCCTGCCCCACGACCCGTTCAATGCCATCGTCGGCCCACGGCCTATCGGCTGGATTTCTTCACAGGACGCTCAAGGCCGCCTGAACCTGGCGCCCTACAGCTTTTTCAACGCGTTCAACTACATTCCGCCGATCATCGGGTTCTCGAGCGTGGGTCGCAAAGACAGCCTGAACAACATCGAACAGACCGGCGAGTTCGCCTGGAACCTGGCCACCCGCCCGCTGGCCGAGCAGATGAACCAGAGCTGCGCCATGGTGGCGCCCGACGTCAACGAATTTGAACTGGCCGGGCTCACGACCGTGGCCTCGAAGATCATTCAGGTACCGCGCGTCGCCCAAAGCCCGGTATCCTTTGAGTGCAAGGTTACCCAGATCATTCAGTTGCAGCGCGCAGACCAGGAAGTGGTGCCGAGCTGGCTGATTCTCGGCGAAGTGGTCGCCGTGCATATCGCCAAGTGGTTGCTCAAGGATGGGGTCTACGACACCGCCGCGGCAGAGCCGATTCTGCGTGGCGGCGGTCCGGCGGACTATTTCCAGGTGGGCCCGGAGGCCTTGTTCAAAATGTTCCGTCCGGGGGCAAGCGGGCGGTGATTACCAGACCAGTTCGCCGTCTTCGCTGACGTCGGCCAGGTGCTCGAGTTGCTGCTCGGCGGCCTGATCGGCCTCAAGGGCGGTCTTGAATGTCTGTTCGATGAGGACTTTATTAAAGCGTGGGGCGCCCGAGCCACCCAGTGCCTTGACGGCGATGGCGGCGTTGTAGCCTTCCTCAGCGCGTACCGCGGCTGAAACGGCTTCGAATTGTGCAAACTCTTTACGTGCCATGTTGCGGATCCTGGCCAATGGAAAGTCGGCCATTCTAAACCCTCAGCAGGCCAACTGCTGCATGGCCGAGGCGTTGAACTGCGGAGACTCACCGCGCGCCTGTTGCGCCGACACGTCGCTGAAGGTGTGGAAATCCAGGTGGTTGACCACCAGTTCCTGCACCAACTCGCCGAATATCGCCATGGCCGGATTGCCGAAATAGGCAGTCATGGCCTGCTGGTCGGCCCAGAAGCCGGACACCAGCCACAAATCGGGGTCACACAACGAGTGCTGCAAGGCGAAGTGCAGGCACCCGCGCGCCTGGCACGAAGGCTCGATCAGGCTGCTCAAGCGCGCACCCAACTCCATCGAGCGGCCCGCTCGGGCACGGACAAACGCCATATGGCTGACGGGGATTTGCATGGACATGTTCGAGTCTCCCTGGGTGTCGACGGTCCGCAGCCTTGAGAGAGGCGGCGACAGGAACAGAGGTTAAGCACCTGGTTCAAGGGGCGTTAGTCGATTCCTGCCGGCTTGTTGCACAATCCTGCATCGGCACGGGATCGCTGCCACCCCCATCCCCACCTGAGCAATGAACGCCACTGGGTGTTTCGAGCAAGTTTTTCAGTGCCCCCGGCAGATTTACCATGTTCCACTGGGCGACACGGCAGGATCAGGCAAGTTTTGCGCAGGATCGGCCTACCGCCCTGCCTTGCACAAATTTAAGCTGTGCCCATTCCATCAGCCTTGCCGAGGATGTGCCCATGACGTCTCTGGATTCCACCCACGCCCCGCTGGACGCCAACCTGGAACAACAGCGCGTGGAGCTCTCGGCAATCATTGGCCGTAATACCTGCGAGGACGGCAGCTACGCGACCGCCATCGGTTCGTTGTTCCTGTCGCGTCACAGCCAGTCCCACGAGTTCGCCCCGGTACTCGCGCAGCCTGCGCTGTGCATCATGGCCCAGGGCCGCAAAGAAGTGCGCCTGGCGGACGAAGTCTTCAACTACGACCCGCTCAACTACCTGGTGGTCTCGGTCTCGATGCCGCTGAGCGGACGGGTGGTGAATGTCTCGCCCCAGGAACCGATCCTCGCCCTGCGCCTGGACATCGACCCCGCGGAGATCACCGCATTGATCGCCGACGCTGGTCCCCTCGGCGTCCCCACCCGCCCGATCGGGCGTGGCCTGTATGTCGAGCAACTGGATCAACCGATGCTCGATGCCGTGCTGCGCCTGGCACGCCTGCTCGACACACCGAAAGACATCGCCATGCTCGCACCGCTGGTGCGCCGGGAGATTCTCTATCGTTTGCTGCGCAGCCCCCAGGGCCACCGGTTGTATGAAATTGCGATCGCCAACAGCCAGAGCCATCGCATCAGCCAGGCCATCAAATGGCTCAACGGCAACTATGAACAACCCTTGCGCATTGATGACCTGGCCCGGGAAGTGAACCTGAGTGTGTCGACCCTGCACCACCGCTTCAAGGCGATGACGGCCATGAGTCCACTGCAGTATCAGAAGCAACTGCGCCTGCAAGAGGCGCGGCGCCTGATGCTGGCCGAGGGCATCGACGCCTCGGCCGCCGGTTACCGTGTCGGTTACGAAAGCCCCTCACAGTTCAGCCGCGAATACAGCCGACTGTTCGGCGCCCCGCCGCTGCGGGATCTGGCGCGGTTGCGGATGTCGGTTTGATCAGAATCTTCGGTGGGCAAATGGAGCATCACCCGTGGCGAGGGAGCTTGCTCGCGCTCGGTGGCACAGCCGCCATAAAGCTGAATGCGGATTACCTGACCCACCTCGATGGCCTTGTTGGGACGGCTGTGCCGTCCAGCGCGAGCAAGCTCGCTCGCCACAGGGGATCTTCATCAACCACCGCGTTTTCAGTTGGCAGGTGGCAGCTCATGACGCAGGCACACTACTTTCAGGCAGCACTTACCCCCGTGGCGAGGGAGCTTGCTCCCGCTCGGTGGCGTAGCCGCCACAAAGCTGAATGCGGTTTTCCTGACATACCTCGATGGCCTTGTTGGGACGGCTACGCCGTCCAGCGCGAGCAAGCTCGCTCGCCACAGGGGGAGCTTCACTCACCGCTGGAATTTCACCTGGCAAGTGGCACCTCATGATTCAGGCTCACTACTTTCAGGCAGCACTTGGCCCCGTGGCGAGGGAGCTTGCTCCCGCTCGGTGGCGTAGCCGCCGCCACTAAGCTGAATGCGGCTTGCCTGCCACACCTCGATGGCCTTGTTGGGACGGCTGCGCCGTCCAGCGCGAGCAAGCTCGCTCGCCACAGGGGGAGCTTCACTCACCGCTGGAATTTCACCTGGCAAGTGGCACCTCATGATTCAGGCTCACTACTTTCAGGCAGCACTCAGCCCCGTGGCGAGGGAGCTTGCTCCCGCTCGGTGGCGTAGCCGCCGCCACTAAGCTGAATGCGGCTTGCCTGCCACAC